>DATKKY010000021.1:0-7115 GCA_035542695.1 bacterium
CAGTGCGGACCAGCTCGATGAAAGCATCCTGGGAGACGTGATGCGAGCACGAGCAGGTGACGAGGTGCCCGCCCGGCGCGACGAGGCCGAGGGCGACCTTGTTGAGATGGACGTAGCCCCGGGCGGCGCCCGCGAGCGCTCGCCGGCTTTTGGCGAGCGAGGGCGGGTCGAGGATTACAACATCGAATTTGGCGTGGGCGCGGCCCAGGCGCGGGAGCTCATCGAAGATATCGGCGACCTCAAAGCGCGTGCGGTCGCTCACTCCGTTCCGAGCGGCGTTCCGCCGCGCCACCTCGACCGCCCCCTCGGACGCATCCAGTCCGAGGACCTCGCGGGCGCCGCCCCCTGCGCACATCACCGACCACGCGCCGGTGTAGCAAAAAGCGTCGAGCACCCGCCGCCCACCCACGAACGGCAGCACCAGCTTGCGGTTGTCGCGCTGATCGATGTAGAAGCCGGTCTTCTGTCCGCCGAGCACATCAACTTCGAACTCAAGGCCGCCCTCGGTGATCACAGGGTCGCCCTTGAGTTGGCCTGCCGCGACCGAGACGTAGCACTCCAGGCCCTCGGCCTTGCGCGAGAGGGAATCGTTCTTCAAGACGACTGCGGCCGGCGAAAAGGCCGACACCACGGCCTCGACAACCAGGTCGCGCCGAAGCTCCCAACCGAGCGTCTGAGTCTGGATCGCTACGACATCGCGGTACTGGTCGATCACCAGGCCCGGCAGCAGGTCGCCCTCCGCATTGACCAGCCGGCGGGCATCCGAGGCCAGGTGAGTTCGCCGACCGGCGGCCGCGCCAAGCCGCTCGCGGAAGGCGGCTTCACTCATCGGAGCGGTCGCGCCCCGCGTCAAGAGCCTTACGGCAATCTTCGAGGCGCGGTTGACAAAGCCCGTGCCGAGCTTGTGCCCAGCCGAATCCTTGACCCAGATTAGATCGCCGTCGGCGAACTCCCCACTGGTATCGGCAATCTCGTTGGCATATACCCAAAGGTGGCCGGCGCGCAGCCGCTCGTCTTCGCCCGGCCCAAGCGCGACCCAGCCCTTGGTCTCAAACATAGGTGCGTTCCATTCCGCCCGGTCAGGTGTGCCCGGTCAGGTCCGTTCGTCAGGCTCGATGCCCAGCTTCTTCATCTTGATGTAGAGGTTGCCCCGCTGCATGCCGAGTTCCTGGGCGGTCTTGGAAATGTTCCATTTGTTGGCGCGGAGGCGCGCGGTCAGGAATCTCTTCTCGGAGATGCGCCGGAATTCTTCGTAGGTTTCGGTGCCCGCCAGTTCGGAGGCTAGCTCGCCAGCGACCTCGGTTAAGGGTGGGAGATCCTCGCGGGTCAGAGTGTCGCGCCGCGAAGTTATCACCATGCGCTCGACGATATTCCTGAGTTCCCGCACATTGCCGGGCCAAGCATAGGCCGTGAGCTCCTGGACCAAGCCATCATCGACGAGCTTGGGCCTCAAGCCGTAGAGCTCGCAGTACACGTTGAGGAAGTATCTTGCCAGAATCGGAATGTCCTCCCGGCGCTTGCGGAGTGGCGGCACATCGATCACCACCACATTGAGCCGGTAGTAGAGGTCCTCCCTGAAAGTTCCTGACTTGATCATGGCTTTGATGTCCTGGTTGGTGGCAGCGATCAGGCGGACATCCACTTTGACGGTCTCGGTCCCTCCGACCCGCTCGAACTCGCCGCTCTCGAGCACCCGCAGCACCTTGGCTTGCACGCGGGGGCTCATGTCGCCGATCTCATCCAGGAAGATGGTGCCGCCGTCTGCCAGCTCGAATCGCCCCGGCTTGCGCGCGAGAGCCCCCGAGAAGGCGCCCTTCTCGTAGCCCAGGAGCTCGCTTTCGATCAGATCATCGGGGATCGCAGCACAGCTGACTTCGACGAAGCGAGCTGCCCCGCGCCGGGATTCGCGGTGGATCGCCCGGGCCACGACGCCCTTGCCCACGCCGTTCTCGCCTGTGATCAGCACCTTGGCATCGGTCGGGCCCACCCGTGAGATGGTGGCCGCGAGCTCCTTGATGGCCGGGCTTTCGCCCACCAGCGTGAAGCCTTTGGTGAGGGTCCGCTCGAGCGCCAGTTTCTCCCGCGCCAGCCGCCGGTTGGCGACCGCGTTGCGGATTATCACCAAGATCTTGTCTCGATCCGGAGGCTTCTCGAGGAAGTCGAAAGCGCCGAGCTTGGTGGTCTCGATGGCCGTCGCGACCGTCCCGTGCCCCGAGAGCATCACCACGGGAATGTCCGGATCGGTATCCCGGATGTGCCGCAGCACCTCGACTCCATCCAAGCCTGCCATCTTGATATCAAGCAGCACCGCGTCGGGCCACTCATCCCGGACTCGTGCCAGCCCCTCCCGCCCATCCACCGCCTCGAGCACCGTGTAGCCGTCGTACTCGAGGATAGTCCGGAGGATCTTCCTTATGTCCCGATCATCATCTATGACCAGGATTCTGCCTTTGGCCTCTCCGACCACTGCTCTTCCCTCCTGGCGCAAGTCACTGGTTCGTCAGCGTGTCTCACCGGAGTATAACAAACCGCAGCCGGGTCTAGAGCAGGAAATCGTCGAGCCCGGATTTCCTGCGCGGCTTGACCACGAACTCGTTGTCGCTGGGGGCGAAATCCCCGCGAGGCTCGGGAGGCTCCGCCGGCTCGCCCCGGCCGCGGGCTGCTGCTCGACCCCGTTCTCGGGCCGGCGCCGACGGCGGCGCTGCCTTGACGGTTCGCTTGGGTGCTCCGCTGGCCACGGTTCGGGAGGCTGATCGCCGCGACTGCTTTGCCGCCGGTTCGGCAGCCGGCTCCTGCCGCCGGGAAGCAGCCCCCGGCTCCACGCTTGCCAAGTCACCGAGAAAGGTTGCCGCTGCTGCCAGGGCTCGCCGATTGATCGAGTATTCCACTTGCTTGCCCTTGCGCTTGTCGGCGATCAGCTCAGCCTCCCGGAGCACCCGCAGGTGCCGCGAGACCGCCGGCTGAGCGCAGCCCAGGTGCGCCACTATCCGCGAGACATTGACCGTCCCGCGGGCCAGCAGGGCAAGGATATTAAGCCGGGTCCGATCCGAGAGCGCCTGGAATAGCCTTGCATCCACCATCTTGGCCTCCTATTCAATTATCCGCATATCTTCATAGCACAGGAAACCACGTGACACAATGCCAATCGCAGAAGTGCGGCGCAATCGGGAATCGAGCCAACCTCATTTGGCTTGACACTCTAGCTGAGGTCTCGTATCAAAGTAAGAGAAAGCGAAGTCGGGGACGTCGTAGACGGAGTGGCGCGGGCCAGGTCGCGCGTGGCGGCAGGCAGCCGCGGGACCGACGAGGCCGGCTCGATCGCGAAGTCACCAAACCAGCAGGTAGGCCATGGAACCTCAGAAACCCAGTCTTACGATTCTTTCAGACAAGGTAATTGAGCAGGCAATTGACGAGAGCCTGAGCCTCCTCGAGCAAGATGGCGTTGTGATCGAGGAAGCCGAAACCTTGGATCTCCTCGGCCAGATGGGCGCGGAGGTCGACAAGTCTGGACACCGGGCCAAGATCAAGCGGGCCATGGTCGAGAACGCCATAGCCTCGGCTCCCAAGAGTCTCACGCTGTTCGATCTCGCAGGCCGCGAGAAGTTCCGCTTCGGCGACAGCCAGATCCATTTCAATCCGGGCTCAGCCGGGCTTTTCATACTGGACGCACGCGGCTCCACGGTGCGCAAGCCCGCCATGAGTGACGTCATACGTTTCGTCAAGCTGGTCGATACGCTCGAGCATATCGAGGTCACCAGCACAGGCGTTGTACCATCGGACGTGCCCCAGGGCGTGAGCGATTCCATTCGGCTCTTCCTCTCGTGCCGCTACTCGGCCAAGCCTGTTGTCACCGGCACCTTCTCCGGGCAGGGCTTTCGCCCGATGCTCGACCTCCTGCTCGCGCGGACCGGCGCCGACTCCTTAAGAGAAAAGCCCTGCGCCATCTTCGACGTCTGCCCATCTTCGCCGCTCCGCTGGTCGGCCCTGGGTTGCCATGACCTGAGGATGTGCGCCCAAAACGCCGTGCCAGCCGAGCTCATATCCATGCCGCTGGCCGGAGCCCTCGCCCCGATGAGCCTGCTGGCGAGCGTCGTTCAGCACACTACCGAGACGCTGAGCGGAGTTGTGATCCATCAAGCCTGGACACCGGGCTCGCCCATCATCTACGGTGGATCCCCGGCCGTCTTCGACATGCGTTATTCCACGTCCCCGATGGGGGCCCCCGAAACCCTCTTGATTGATCTGGCCTATGCCGAGGTCGGCAAGTACTTGGGCTTCCCGACCCAGGCTTACCTCGGGATGAGCGACGCCAAGGTAGTCGATGCCCAGGCCGGGATGGAGACGGCCATGACTCTCGCGGTGGCATCAACCGGCAAGATCGATTTCGTGTCGGGTCCGGGCATGCTCAATTTCGAGAGCTGCCAGTCGTTCGAGAAGCTGGTGTTCGACAATGAGATCTGCGGGATGGCGAGGCGCCTCAAACGCGGCCTCGAACCTAGGGGCAAGAGCCTCGGCATGGACGCGATCCGGGAGGGTCTCAAGGAGGGCAACTTCTTTACGCTCGCCGACACCCTTCGCCTCTACAAGGAAGAGACCTACTATCCCGGCAAGGTGATTGACCGGAAGCCTTTCAAGGATGAGGGGCCGGTTGATGCGCAGAGGTTCACCGCGGAGGCAACAGCCGATGTGGAGAAGCGGCTTGCGAACTATCAAGAGCCAGCGATCCCGGAGGCCAAGCTCAAGGATCTCAAGGCCGCGATGGCCGCGGTGCTCAAGCCCCTTGGCCTGGACCACCTCGCCAAATAAGTAACTCGAGGACCAAGTGAAGCGACATAGCGACAAGCGGCCAAGCCGCACCAGAAGCGCCGGAAGCAGACCCCCCGGGGGGAAGCCGGCGGCCAGAAGACCCCCGCGCGGGAAGCCGGCGGCCGGCAGACCGGCTCACGGGAAGCCATCTGGTGGGAGACCGGCTCACGGGAGACCAGCTGGCGGGAGACCCGCTGCCAGGAGGCCCGATGCCGCGACACGGATCACCGGGAAGCACCCTCGCGGGAGATTCGCGGCCGGGGTACCGGCCAGCGGGAGATCCGCCGACAGGAGGCCCGATGCCGCGACACGGATCGCCGGGAAGCACCCTCGCAGGAGATTCGCGGCCGGGGTACCGGCCAAGCGAAGACCACCCCGCGTGAGGCCTGCCGGCAGGCCTGCCGAAAGAAGGCCCGCCGAAAGCATCCTGATCGGCCCGGCAGAGATCCCTGAGACGCTTACGCAGCCCACGCACATCAATGATCTCGTCGAGAGTGAGATCAAGCAGGCGCTCACCGCCCGGGGCGAGCCCGGCTACCGCGCGCGGCAAGTCTGCGAGTGGCTCTACCGCAGGCGCGCCAAGACCTTTGATGAGATGACCAATCTGCCGGCCAGTCTCAGGGCCCAGCTGGCGCAGGATTTCACTATCGCGAGGCTCGAAGAGGAGAGCCGGCTCGTGTCCCACGAGGATGCGACCATCAAGTTCATCCTGAAACTGAATGACGGCAACCGCATCGAGAGCGTCTTCCTGCCGCACCGGCGCGGAGCGACCTTGTGCATCTCAACCCAGGTCGGCTGCGGCTTCGCCTGCAGATTCTGCGCGACCGGCAAGCTGGGCCTCAAGCGCAATCTTTCGCCCGGGGAGATCGTGGACCAGGTGCAATTTGCCATGGAGCACGCGCCCGCGCGCGAACACCTGGAGCCGGACTGGGGACACGGCGAAGCCACCGATGAACCGAACGAAGCCGGGGAATGGGAGCCCGAGCATCAAGACGCGGCCGGGGCCGATGAGGACTCCGGCGAGCGCCCCTTCACCAACGTTGTCCTGATGGGTATGGGCGAGCCCCTGGCCAACTACGACAACGTAGTCAAGGCTCTCGAAATCTTGATCAAAGAAGTCGGGATTGGTGCCCGCCGCATCACCATCTCCACGTGCGGCATACCGGACAAGATCATGCGCCTAGCCGATCTGCCTTACGAGATAGGCTTGGCCATCTCCCTCAATTCGCCCTTCGACGATAAGCGGCGTGACCTGATGCCGGCCGCAGCCCGCACCACCATCGCCAAGCTGATGGCTGCAGCGCGCTACTACAACATCAAAAAGGGCGGGATCCTCACTTTTGAGTACGTGTTGATCCCCGACTTCAACGATTCGATCCGCGATGCCCATGCTCTCGCCAACCTGATGCGCGATCTGCCTGCCAAGATCAACCTGATCGCCGTCAATCCCTTCCCGGGCGCTCCCTACTTGCCCCCCGATGAAACCCGGATCGCCAAGTTCAAGTCTATCTTACGTCAGAGGGGCCGGAAGGTGATGTTGCGGAGAAGCCAGGGCTGTGACATACTAGCAGGCTGTGGCCAGCTGGGGCAGAGTCTCAAGCCACGTCTCAAGCCGCGAGGCCCCGAAGGCAAGCCCCGTCGAACGACCGGGGCCAAGCGCACGTAGGCCCGAGGGATGTGGAACCCATTTCGCATAAGTGGTTTTGAGCGAAGGCTGGTCATCTCTTTCCTGCTGTTCTCGGTGATCCCCGTCGCGATAATCGCCTTCATCAGCACCCGCTATTTCATGAAGTCGGTGCGGCTGGTGAGCAACCCCGCCGTCGAGCAATCCTTCCGCAACTCGATGGAAATCGCCCGCGACTTCTCGCTCAAGTTGGGCGAGGACGCGGGCTGCGCGTCAAAGCGCCTCGCCGAGGCCCTTGAGGCAAGACCGCAGGCAAGCACCGCGGACTTGCTCGCCACCATGCGAACGGTGAGCGAGGAGACTCATGTCGATTTCGCAGCCATCTATGACCTCGAGGGCGAGACCTGGAAATGCCGGCTGACCTATCCCCCGGATGTACCCCGAATCGAACAGACGATCGGGATGAGCGCCCTGGAGACGAGCGAACAGGCCGCCGCCATGGCGCACCCTGGCGGCACGGGCACCAGCGGCTCGCAGCCGGGCCCACCGATTCCTGCGCAGCTGGACACGCAATCGGGCGGACTCGAGTCCCACCGCATAGCTTTCAAGGATCCCGACCTCGTGGCCGCTGGCGTGGTCACCAAGAACTCCCTGGTGGTCGTGGGTTTCACCCTCAACGCAGGTT
>DATKKY010000022.1:0-9069 GCA_035542695.1 bacterium
ACAACATCCCGAGCGGCGTTGGATCGACCGGTGTGATAAAGCTCTCACCCGGCGAAGAGCGCCAGGTGCTGACCGATGGAGCCGCCTGGGCGGTCAAGAACGGCTACGGTGACCCCGGAGATCTTGACCGCACCGAGGAGCACGGCGCGATGGAAGGCGCCGACCCCGATGCGGTGAGCCCGCGGGCTCTCACACGGGGCCGCGAGCAGATAGGCACGCTGGGCTCAGGCAATCACTTCCTCGAGGTCGGCCTGGTTGAGGAGATCTTCGACCAACGGGTGGCCAACGTTTTCGGCCTCGCGGTGGGCACGGTCTGCGTGCAGATTCACTCGGGCTCCCGGGGCCTGGGCTACCAGGTCTGCGACGACTACCTGCGGGAGATGGGCAAGGCAGTCATCAAGTACGGAATCACGCTGCCGGATCGGCAGCTTGCCAGCGCGCCGCTAGACTCCCCGGAGGGTCGCGCCTATTTCGCCGCGATGGCTGCGGCGGCCAACTACGCCTGGGCCAACCGGCAGTGCCTGATGCACTGGACCAGGGAGACCTTCCAGAAGACGCTCGGCGCCTCGCCCGCGGCCCTCAACCTGAGGCTGGTCTATGATGTATGCCACAACATCGCCAAGAAGGAGACCCATACGGTCGATGGTGAAAAGCAGCGGGTGTGCGTCCACCGCAAGGGAGCGACCCGCGCCTTTCCGGCCGGCCACCGCGATCTGCCTGACTGCTATCGCGCGGTCGGCCAGCCTGTCCTGATACCCGGAGATATGGGCACCAACTCCTACGTGCTGGTCGGGACCGACCGGGCGATGGAGGAGACCTTCGGCAGCACTTGCCACGGCGCCGGCCGGGTTCGCAGCCGCACGCAGTCCAAGAAGCTGACCGACAGCGCATACCTCTTGAAGCAGCTGGAGGAGAAGGGCATATTTGTGATGGCGCGGGGCAAGAAAACCATTGCCGAAGAGGCTCCGGAGGCATATAAAGATATTGATCGCGTGGTGGGGGTTGTCCATATGGCCGGCATTGCGACTAAGGTCGCCAAGCTGCGCCCGCTCGGCGTGATCAAAGGGTAGGCAACCACAGGAGTAGTCCGTTGCCCAAGGTGACCAAGGTCCACAGCAAAGCCAAGAAGACCAAGGGTGGGAAGAAGAAGGCTGTCGAGGTGGCGGAGCAGCCTAAGATTCCTGCCGAGCTCGGCATAATACCGCTCCGAGACACCGTCATCTTTCCTTACATGATTGCCCCGCTTGTGATCGGAAGGACCCGATCGCTCCGCTTGGTGGATGAGGCTTCCAATGGCGACCGCATAGTCGGGCTCGCGACCCAGACCCGACCGGATACCGAGAGCCCATCGCCTGCCGATCTGCACGCCATCGGAACCGCTGCCACCATCTTGAAGATGCTCAAGTTCCCTGACGGCAGCACCCGGATCCTGGTACAGGGTTTGTCCCGGGTGCGCATCAAGACCTACTCTCAGCAGGAGCCCTTTCTCAGGGCCAAGGTTGAGGCGGTTCCGGAGATGCCCGATGGCGGAGTCGAGATACAAGCTCTCTTGAGAAGCATTTCGGACATCTTCGGCAAGATCGTGTCGCTCTCGCCCCATCTGCCGGACGAATTGCAGGTGGCGGTTATGAACATAGACAACCCCAGCCGCGCGGCCGATCTGATTGCCTCCAACATCAACCTCTCCACCCAGGAGAAGCAATCGATCCTCGAGACCTTCGATACCAAGCAGCGCCTGGAGAAACTGTTCGGTTACCTCAATCGCGAGCTTCAGGTGCTGGAGCTCGGCAGCAAGATTCAATCGCAGGTCAAGACCGAGCTGGACAAGACCCAGCGCGAGTATTACTTGCGGGAGCAGCTGAAGGCGATCAGGCGCGAGCTGGGCGAGACCGACGAGAGGACGGTGGAGATCGAGGAACTGAAGGAGAAGATCGACGCCGCCAAGATGCCTCAGGAAGCCAAGCAGGTGGCGGAAAAGGAGCTGGATCGGCTCTCCAAGATGCCGCCTCAGGCTGCCGAGTACACCGTTTCACGGACCTATCTGGATTGGCTTATCACGCTGCCCTGGGCAGTCAGCACCGAAGATGTGGTTGATGTGATTCAGGCCAAGCGGATCCTGGATGAAGATCACTACGATCTGGAAAAGGTCAAGGAGCGGATCCTTGAGTTTCTGGCTGTCAGGAAACTGAAGAAAGAAGCCAAGGGTCCGATTCTTTGCTTCGTCGGCCCGCCGGGCGTGGGCAAGACTTCCCTTGGCAGGTCGATCGCCCGAGCCCTTGGCAGGAAGTTCACCCGTATCTCCCTGGGCGGCATCCGGGATGAGGCCGAGGTCAGGGGCCACCGGAGGACTTACGTCGGAGCCTTGCCGGGCAGGATAATCCAGGGCATAAGGAAGGCTGGATCCAACAATCCCCTCTTTATGCTTGATGAGATAGACAAGATCGGCGCCGATTTCCGGGGCGACCCGGCAGCGGCGCTGCTGGAGGTGCTCGATCCCGAACAGAACTCCTTCTTCTCGGACCACTATCTGGAGGTGGCTTTCGACCTTTCCAGGGTGATGTTCATCACCACGGCGAATGTGCTCCACACCATTCCGCCGGCGCTTCTGGACAGGATGGAGGTGATAGAGCTACCTGGTTACACCGACGAGGAGAAGGTCTATATCGCGACATCCTATCTGATCCCCAGGCAGATGCAGACCCACGGCCTGACCGCCGACAACGTGGTCTTCGAAGACGATGCCCTCAGGCTCCTGATATCCTCCTATACCCGCGAAGCTGGGCTGAGGAATCTGGAGCGGGAGATCGCCAATGTGATCCGCAAGGTCGCTCGGAAGGTGGCCGAAGGGGAGACCGCCAGGATTGTGGTCACAGCGGCCAATGTGCCTGATTTCCTAGGTCCTTCTAAGTTTTTCAGAGACTCTGCGGAGCGCACAATGTCCCCTGGAGTAGCGACGGGGATGGCCTGGACTGAATCGGGCGGCGACATCATCTTCGTGGAATCCAGCATCATGAAGGGCGGCAAGTCCCTGACGCTGACCGGGCGCCTGGGTGAGGTGATGAGAGAATCCGCCCAGGCTGCGCTCACTTATATCCGATCCAATGCCAAAGCCCTCGGAATTGACGAGGGGTTCTACGATTCTAACGACCTTCACGTCCACGTCCCTCACGGCGGCGTGCCCAAGGACGGACCGTCCGCAGGCGTCACGATCGCCACGAGCATGGTCTCGCTCTTGACCTCGAGGCCTGCAAAGGCGGATGTTGCCATGACTGGCGAGATAACGCTGAAGGGCAAGGTGCTGCCCGTCGGCGGTATCAAGGAGAAGATTCTGGCGGCCAGGAGGGCAGGGATCAAGAAGGTGATCCTCCCCAAGGAGAATGAGAAGGACTTGACGGAGGTGCCCGAGATCGTCAAGCAGGGGATGGAGTTCATCTTTGTCAACAACCTCGACGAAGTCTTCAGCCAGGCCCTGACCTAGCACCGGTTGGATCGGAGGGGATGGCGTTGTCCGGCGCATCAGGTGTGCATCCCATTCGATGTTGGGAATGGCTCGGGTGCAACCGCTCGGATTGCACCGCCTATAACTCGGACGATCTTCGCTGCTGGCTCCTTCCTAAGAATCTGTGTCCCGATGGTTCCGCCGACGTGTCCAAGCGTTTCGCCTTGTCTTGCGGAACCTGCCCCGTCTGGGACGGAAATCGCGCGCGGGCCCGGGGCAAGCGGCGTGCTGACCGGGCTTTAGTGGATACAGTTGATGCGCTGGTGGCTGAGACCGCCCGGAAGGCTTCGCGGCTCGAAGAGGCAGAGGTCCGCTCGGAAGCCAAGTCTGCTCAGGTGACGCTCTTGAGCGAGGTCGGCCGGGCGCTTCAGCGCACCATGGAGATTGATGAAATACTCCACGTGATCTTGACCGCTGTGACAGCAGGCCACGGCCTCGGCTTCAATCGTGCCTTTCTCTTGATGGTTGATGAGTCGGCGGGTGTGGTCCGGGGCCGCATGGGCGTCGGTCCTTCGCACCCCCGCGAGGCGGAGCTGATATGGAAGGCGATGGTCGAGGAAGACCGGAGCCTGAGCGAGATGCTCTCGGGTCGGCCCCGCCGGGGGAAGGAAGCCGGCCGGGGGATCCTGGAACTTGCCGAGAGGATGGTCTTCCAGCTGGCCGGTGACGACAACATCGTTGCCAAGAGTCTTGAGAGCGGCAAGTCCTATGTCGTCTCCCGAACGCGTGAGCCTCGGGAGGCCAGATCGCTCGCCGAAATCCTGGAAACCGACCAGCTTCTCGTGGTGCCTCTGATCGCCGAGCAGAAGAAGTTGGGCGCGATCGTGGCCGACAACTTCGTGACCGGCCGGCGGATTCGCGACGAGGACGTGAGACTGCTCGAGACCTTTGCCAGCCAGGCAGGGCTCGCGATTCTAAATGCATCTCTTCACGGGAAGCTCAGGGAGCGGGTGGCAGAATTGGAGCGGGCTCACGAGGAATTGACCCACAGCCAGCTTCAGCTGCTGCGGGCTGAGCGGATGCTTGCGGCCGGCGGGCTTGCGGCGACCTTGGTCCACGATCTCAAGGCGCCGGTCGTATCCATAGGCCTGATGGCCAGGGCAGCGGCCTCGGGTCTCACGGGGACCAGCCCGGTCAAGGAAACGCTTGACCGGATCGGCCAGGAGGTCATGAGGATTGAGGATTACCTCAAGCACTTCGCCCGCTCGGCGGGCAAGGCCGCGGGCAAGCCTGAACAAGTGAACGTCTCTCATCTGGTCCGAGACGCTTTGTCGGCCCTGCGGGCCGTGATGGCCGAAAGCCGCGTGGAGAGCGTGGCCAGCCTCGGGCACGGGGACTACAAGGTCGCTGCGAACAAGGCCGAGCTGCGCCAGGTGTTGATCAACCTGCTTTACAATTCGGTGGAGGCGATGCCTGATGGTGGCAAGATCACCGTCTCGACCACGGTCGAAAAGGGCCTGGTCAAGATATCGGTGGCTGACACCGGTAAAGGTATTCCTGAGGAACTCAAGGCCCGGGTCTTCTCGCCGTTCTTCACAACCAAGGCCGAGGGCTCTGGGCTGGGCCTGGTGATTGCCAGGCGCACTGTGACCAATTACGGCGGAAGAATATCCCTCGAAAGCAGCGAGGGAGTCGGGACCTGCTTTACCATTTACCTACCGGTCGTCAAGTAAACGATGGGCTCTCGAGGCAAGCCGCACGTCGGAACCAGCGGAAAGGACAGCAAGCGATGAACCGCCAGCATGTGGTCTGCATGGATCTGGGAGGGACTAATGTCAGGATGGGAATCGTGGATTCCCGGGGCCGAGTGATTAGCCGGTGGCGGCTGAAGATGCCTAAGCCCGCTTCCAAGAGTGATCTCTGTGACTGGCTGGAAGCGGTGATCGCCGAATTCGTTGGCCGCAACCGGGATGTAGCCCGCCCAGCTTCAGCTGCCATAGGCTTTGCCGGGCCCTCTAACTCCCAGGCTGGCCTGGTGTACTATGCGCCCAACGTCGGCAGGTTCACTCACATAGATGTGGCGCGGCGTCTGGAGCCTAAGCTCAGGATGCCCGTGGTGGTTGAGAACGATGCCAACTGCGCGGCGCTGGGCGAGTTCTGGCGCGGCCGGGGGCGCGGTGCGAGAAGCTTCTTCCTTTTCACGTTGGGTACCGGGATCGGCGGCAGCTTCGTCCTTGATGGCCGCGTGTGGCACGGCGAGCATGGCATAGCCGGCGAGATAGGGCACACCATAGTGATGGCAGGGGGCCCTCGCTGCAGCTGTGGCAGGCTGGGGTGCTTGGAAGCCATGGTGTCTGCCACCGCAATCGTCAGGGACTACCGTGACGCTGCGGGCAGACGCGCCGGAGCGACCGGAGCCCTGACCGCTAAGGCGGTCGTCGATCTTGCGAAGCAGGGTGATCGGACGGCACGGAGCGTGGTCGCGCAGTCCGCAAAAGCCCTGGGCATTGGCATTGCCAATGTCTTTCATCTGCTGAACCCCGAACTGATCCTGATAGGCGGCGGAGTGAGCCGCGCAGGATCATTCCTGATCAAGCCGGCCGTGGAAGAAGCGCGGTCGCTGGTCTTTCCTCCCCTCAGAGCCAAGGTCAAGGTGAAGCGGACCGCTCTGGGAGATGATGCGGGCATCCTGGGAGCGGCTTATCTGGCCCTTCAACGATAAGGCGTTTGACAGGCGCGCGAGGTTGTGTTACCTAAGCTGGTGCCAAGGTTTCTTCCCGTAACACCAGTCAAGCCGAGGTCAAAGCTGCTTGGAAGTCTTCAAGAGGCTAAGAGAAACCAAACATGAGCAGGTGGTCTTCTTCCGCGATCAGCACGCGGGCTTGAGGGCGATCGTTGCTATCCACAGCACGACGCTCGGCCCGGCGATCGGCGGCGTGAAGATGGCGGAGTACGCCGGCGAGGATGCGGCAGTTGAAGATGCCCTGATACTGTCGCGGGCGCTGACCTACAAAGCGGCGTGCGCTGGCCTGAATTTCGGGGGCGGGCATACCGTGGTGATCGGCGACCCTCGGACCCAGAGGACCGAAGCCCTTTTCCGAGCACTGGGACGCTTCATTGACAGCCTGAACGGCCGCTACATTGCTGCCGAGGGTGTCGGCACCACTGTGGAAGACATGGATTACATCCGCATGGAGACCAAGTACGTTGTGGGCATTCCCAGCTCCAAGGGGGGAAGCGGCGATCCTTCTCCGGTCTGTGCCTTTGGCGTCTTCAGAGGGCTTGAAGCATGCCAGATCTTCCTAACGGGTGAGGGTGTTATCGAAGGGCTCCGGGTCGCGGTGCAGGGCGTGGGCCGCGTTGGAAGCCGGATCGTTGACATGCTGCTCGCCCGTGGTGCCACCGTGACCATAGCCGATCCCGATGCTGAGGCCATCTCGCGGATAACGGCCAAACATGCCGTCAAGGTTGTAGCTCCCGAGGAGATCTACGATGTCGATTGCGACGTTTTCAGCCCCTGTGCTCTGGGGGGTGTCCTGAACGACCGCACCATCGGGCGCCTCAGATGCAGGGTGGTGGCGGGTTCGGCCAACAACCAGCTTGCTGAAGAGCGCCACGGCGCGGAGCTGGACAAGCGGGGTGTGCTGTATGGTCCGGACTACATTATCAATAGCGGCGGGCTGATCAACGTTGCTGAGGAACTCTCCGGCTATGACCAGGAGCGCGCGATGAGGAAAGCAGCTGGCATCAAGGACGTGCTCCTGAGGATCTTGGATTCCGCCCGTGCCAACGGCATTCCCACCTATGAGGCTGCTGACCGGTTCGCCGAAGAGCGAATCGAGCAGGTCGGCCGGGTCAGGCGTTCCTATCTCGCCTCTTAGTCTTCCTTGACCACCGGATTGGAGAGGGTCCCGATACCCTCGATGGTTACGTCCACGGTGTCGCCGGCTTTCATAAAGACCGGTGGCTTCCTGAAAACCCCGACGCCGCTGGGTGTTCCCGTAGAAATGATATCCCCAGGCTCCAGCGTGATGAACTTTGTTATGAAGACCACAAGCTCGGCCGGACTGAAGATCAGATTGCGCGTCGATCCCGACTGCATCACCTGCGAGTTGAGCTTGGTGGTGAGCCCGAGGCCCAGCGGGTCGCCGACCTGGTCGGCCGCGACGATCCACGGTCCCAACGGGGCAAAGGTGTCGATGCTCTTGGCCCGCATCCAAACCCGCTCCTTCTGAATCTCCCGCTCAGATACGTCGTTCATGCAGCAATACCCGAATATGCCCTCACGGGCCTCGTCCGGTCCTGCGCGCTTGAGCCGTCGCCCGATAACCGCGGCCAGCTCGCCTTCGTAGTCCACCCTGGTTGAGCCCGCGGGGATCACGATGGACGCGCCAGGCCCAATCACGGCAGTCGGCGCCTTGGCGAAGAGCAGGGGCACTCGGGGGAGCACCGCTCCCTGTTCCTCGGCGTGATCCCGGTAATTGAGGCCAATGCAGATGATCTTGGGCGGCCTCGGCACCGGGGCCAGCAGGCGGACGCGGGCCAAAGGGATGCCGTCCGGCAGGGGCGACCTGGCTCCAGCCCAGCTGGCGTCAAGCAGCCTGTCGTGGAGTTCGGCGAGAAGCGGGCCCAAGCCAGCTTCAAGTATCTCGAGGACGCTTCGGGGCATCGGGCCCATGGCGAAGGCCCGGGCGGACCGTTCGATATCGTAGACCGTATTGTCAAGCAAGATGCCAGCACGCGGCCCTTCGGCACCCGCGTAAGTCAACACTTTCAAGCACGCACCTCCTGATCTTCCCGATTGAATCCCCAGATTGTCTCCGTTAGAATATCGGCACGAGATAGGCGTTTCAAGGGATACTTGGCCGAGAAACTCCGGAGAGAGCGGCGTGGAACTGGTTGACGAGGGCATGTGTTTCATCTGCGGGAAGGCCAATCCCATAGGCCTCAAAGTGGATTTCGCGATCGATGTCCGCAAACTCACGATCAGCGCGGTCTTCACGCCGAAGAGGGAGCACGAGGGCTATCGGGGCATTCTGCACGGCGGGCTGGTCTCGGCGCTCTTGGATGAGGCCATGGTGAAGCTCTTGTGGGAATCGGGCATACCGTCGGTCAGCGCGTCTTTGGAAGTTCGGCTCGCCAAGCCCGCCAAGATCGGCGAGCCCCTGCACATATCGGGTTGGGTGGATTCCCGCCGGGGCAAACTGGTCTTCACGGCAGCCAGGATTGAGGACGAGGCTGGGGGGCTTGTGGCCGAAGCCAGGGCCAAGTGCGTCAGGGTATAGGAGGGAAACCGTGCCGAGCGTACGTTTCAGCGACATCATCGCAAGGGCGAGGAGAATCGGCGAGATCCGGCGGCCGCGCATCGCGGTTGCGGGCGCCGCGGACCAGATCGTGCTGGAAGTGGTCTCCGATGCTGCTCGTCAGGGCTTTGCCCATCCGCTGCTTTACGGGAACGAGCGCGCCATCCTGGCGCTGGCCAAGGCCACGCGAATACCGCTGGCGGACTGCGAGATCGTGGACGTGCCCGATGCTCGCGCTGCGGCTCGGGGCGCAGCCGAAGCGGCTAGCTCCGAGGAAGCCGATGTGCTCATGAAGGGCAACGTGACCACGGCTACCATTATGAAAGC
>DATKKY010000023.1:0-2741 GCA_035542695.1 bacterium
GATCTCGGCCACTTCCGCCTGGGAAATGGCCTCCCCGTTCTTCCTCACTCGCTCCCGATAATCTACCAGATGGGGCGAGGTGAAAAGCCCGGTAGAAAACCCATTGTGGTAAAGGATCGAGTTGAGCATGCTTGCGACCGAGCCCTTGCCGTTGGTGCCTGCAACATGGACACTCTCGAAACTGGTCTCTGGATTGCCCAGCGCGGCCAGCAGGTCAATGGTATGGTCGAGCCCCAGCTTGACAGCCGAGCTCTCAAGCTTGAACAGGAAGTCGATCGAAGCGTGGTAGGACAGCTTGCTCATTCGGTCTCTGGCGGGGCCTCTCCGCTGTTGATGTCGGCCTTCACTTCGATGTGCGGAGGGGTCTTCAAGATCGCAGGCTTAGGCTTCTCCTCCACCGGCCGTTCCACTCCGCTGAAGAAGTCGAAAATGGTGACCAGCGTCTTTCTCATCTGGGCCCTGGGAACCACCATGTCAACCATGCCGTGCTCCAGCAGGAACTCCGAGCTCTGGAAACCTGCCGGCAATTCCTGGTTTATGGTCTGTTCGATCACGCGGGGTCCGGCGAAGCCCACAAGGGCCCCCGGCTCGGCGATAATGACGTCGCCCAGCATCGCGAAACTGGCCGTCACCCCGCCGGTCGTCGGATTGGTCAGAATCGAGACATAGAGCAGGCCGGCTTCCCCTATTTTCCCCATCCAAGCGCTGGTCTTGGCCATCTGCATCAGCGACAGGACACCTTCTTGCATCCTCGCTCCGCCCGAACTGGAGACCAGCACCAGAAATGCCCTGTCCTCAATGGCCCGCCTGGCGGCCCGCGATATTTTCTCCCCCACCACCGAGGCCATACTGCCGCCCATGAACCTGAAGTCCAGGGCCCCGACGACCGCCTTGTGGTCGCCAATGCGGCAAGTGCCCGTCACGACAGCTTCATTGAGGCCGGTCTTCTTGGCGGCGATCCGGAGCCTGTCGGTGTAGCGCTTGGAATCACGGAAGCCCAGAGGATCGCAGGATCTGAGCCCGGGGTCAATCTCGACAAAGGTGTTCTCGTCGGCGATCATGGCGATGTAGTCGAGGCTGGAGATGGTGAAGTGATAGCCGCACTTGATGCAGGTCCAGTAGTTCCGCTTGATCACGCGCTCATAGACGATCTCGCCGCACTTGTCGCACTTGCGCCAAAGGCCGTCGGGCATATCGCGCCGGCCGTCTCCGGCGAAGCCCTTCTCGATCTTCCTGAACCAGCTCATACCGACCTCCCGACCTTGACCTCGAACCCGGGCCCGGCGGGCAGCTAGATCACCTCGAGCACACCGAGGACGAGTTCCCTCAGGTTGCGGCTCGCGGTCTCGGCGAAATCCACCACCTTGGCATGGCCTCCTGCATGACTGGCAGCCACATTGGTGATGAGCGAGAGCCCGATCACCGAGACTCCCAGTTCATGGCAGACCGTCACCTCGGGGACCGTTGACATGGTAACAGAATCTGCTCCCAGCTTGCGAGCGAATTCCACTTCGCGCTTGGTCTCGTAGGCGGGGCCGGTGGTTGCCAAGAGCACCCCTCGCTTGACGGCAATGCCTTTGGCAATGGCCGTCTCCTGGACGAGATCAGTCATCCGCTTGGAGTAGTAAGGCCGCCTCAGGGCCTGCGGGCCCTTCGAGACGCCGGCCACTCCCTTCCACATGAGGTCTATGTGGTCCTGGATCAACAGAATGTCGCCGGGCTTGAGCCCCGGGCTGACCGCCCCGGAAGCATTGGTCAGAATCATAGTGGTCACACCCAGCGCGTGAAGCACTCTTGCCGGAAGAGTAACCTGGCTCCAGGAGTAGCCCTCATAGCGATGGACCCGGCCATCCAGGATGATCAAGCGCCGGCTGCCATGCTTGGCCACGACCAGCTCGCCCCGATGGCCCGCCACCGTTGAGACCGGAAAGTGCGGGATCTCGCCATAGGGAAAGGCTCGCAGGGTCTCGAAGGCACCTCTCACCGGTCCGAGGCCCGAGCCCAAGGTCAGGCTGATCTTGACCGGGTAGGGCAGCGCGGGCGCAAGATAGGACCTCGCTTCCTCGACCCATTCTTCGACCGGCTGGATCGCCGGCCCCTTCCAAGCCTCGGGCTCCGTGAGCCTGGATTTCAAGCGGCTTGGATTCACCTTACCGGCTCTCGCGCGTCTCGCCTTCACGCCCTTGCCCTCACGCTCTCGGCTTTCATGCTTCTGGCTCTCACACTTCTGGCTTTCGTGCTTGGCTGTCCTCTCGGCCGCGCTGGGCGCCGTCGCCATGATCCCGATCGCCGGCCTGGAGGCCCGCTTCGCGAGGCGAGGTTCGCCCGATCTCGGCCATCATCACCATCGCATCCTCGCCGGTGTCGGCGTAGTAGCACTTGCGGATAGCAATCCCTTTGAAGCCATACTTGCGATAGAGATTCATCGCTCGCACGTTGGAGACTCTGACCTCGAGTGTCGCGTAGGACACCGAGCGCTCGGCGGCCTCCTTGAGAAGATATTCCACCAGGATCTTGCCGATGCCCGTACCCTGCCGCGCCCGGGCGACAGCAACGTTGCCGATGTGCAATTCATCAGCCACGAACCACCCGACAGCATAGCCCACCACCTGGCCGTCCTCAAGTGCCGTGATGGGGCAGCTGGTGCGGCTGTCGTTCACCTCGAACAGGAAGCTGGTCTTGGACCAAGGCAAGCCAAAGAGGTCTCGCTCCAGGTCGCAAATCCGGTCGAGATCATCTTC
>DATKKY010000024.1:0-4442 GCA_035542695.1 bacterium
CCTTTGCGGCGTAACTTTCCGAAAACCAGCATGTTAGGGAGCCATCGAGGGGAACCGATGCGCGCAGTGGGTTTCACTCATATCTTCCACCGCCGCGCGAGTTCCTGATTCTGGCGTCCATCCACCGTCGCATAACCGCGACGAGTCTTTGCCGTAGATCATCATAACTTGCTGTTTTACAATCTATTTTTTAGGCATGCTTCGTGCTTCGACCGCGCGAGCATCACTGATCACTTCAGCGTCCAGCCTTGCATCACGAACTCCTGATCTTCGCTCTCCCCTGCCAGGCCAAACCGCTTCACACCGGCTCCTACCGAAGAGCGGTGCGCGCCGCGGCATACTGGTTTGATGCGATCCACCAAGCGGCCGCACGCTGTCTCGTCCTGGGGAAGCCGAGGCGACGCCTTGCCCATCGTGATCCGGCTAGTAGAGCACCACATGTCAACGAAGTGTCGATACGGACCTCCCCTTTGGCCCTAAAGGTCCGGTTGATAGGTGCCGTTACTAACTTGACGGCTGACCTCCACACGCAAGTGTGGGCGCCGTTCGAAAAGGGCAAACCCGAGCGAAAGCCGGGGGCGCAAAGTTACCGGTCTAAGGGCACAGGCCTACGACAGCGGGACCGCCGAACGGTGGGCGACCACAACTTGGTCGCGCCCTCACGGTCGTTCCATTCCCGCTTATCCGCAGCCTGTACGGGGCACCTCCGCCCGAAGCTGTACGCACGCAGGTACCAGGCTCAATACGTCTTTAGTTGATGGAGTAAACATGGCCAAGCAATCGCAGCTCGTCTCACGTCCCCACGTCGACCCGACAGCGAGCGAAAGACTCTTAGCTAGAGGACCGATTCTCCGGCAGTCGAATGAACCGGAAACAAGCCGACGCCAGGGCCACGCCTCCAAGAACCGGGCGCTCATCTTCTCCCTGGGGTTGCTCGGCTTGGCACTGACCGTCGGATTGACTCACGCAGCGCCATGGACGGGAATTCTTGACCCCACTCGCGCTATCGACTGGTCTGCAAGCGCCGGTATACCGGGAGGCGTGCCAAATCGCACGACAATCTGCACCACGCTGAGCCCAGGAGTCACGGCCGCGCAAATCAACAGCGCGATTAGCGGGTGCAGCACCAACGGGGTAGTGTCCTTGGCCGCCGGTACGTATAACCTGAGCGGGCCGATCGTGTTCGCGCGCAACGACGTGGTGTTGCGCGGCGCGGGCGCGGATCAGACCAAGCTCGTATTTTCCGGGACGGGCGGCTGCGGCAACACTAGTAGCGTGGTCTGCTTCAGCACCGACGGGCAGTGGTCGGGAGGGCCGGACCATCAGACAACATGGCTGGGCGCAGGTAACCCCCCGGTAAGCGGCACCTACGTGCAGGGCGCCACGCAGGTGCTGCTAGGCAGCGTGTCAGGGTTATCTGTAGGGCAGGTTCTGATTCTCGATCAGCAGGACGACGCGTCGGATACCGGCAATGTGTACATCTGTGGTTTCATCGGCGCGACCTGCAGCAGTGAGGGGCAGGCGTCGGGCGGCGGGCGCGGAGGCAATCATGCCATCATGCAGTTCGCTGAGGTGCTTGCGATCAACGGCACGACGGTCACGATAGCCGGTCCCGGCATCTACATGCCTACCATCCGCACCGGGCAGTCTCCTGGCGCGTGGTGGGCGACCACGCCAATCAAGAATGCTGGGATAGAAGACCTGCTGCTCGACAACCGCAGTGCTGGCGCGGGCAGCATCACGGTATTCAACAACGCGTATCGCTGCTGGATGAAAGGCATCGCGAGCATAGGCGGCGGTAGCCGCAGCCACGTGGACCAGCAGTACTCTGCCGGCGTAGTCATAAGGGACAGCTACTTTTGGGGCGCCTCCGGGGCCAACCTCTCCTATGGCGTGGAAACCTGGATGTCCGGTAACACGCTCGTCGAGAACAACATTTTCCACCACGTGACCAGCCCGTTGCTGATTGGCGCGGGAATGGGGTCGGTGTTCGGGTACAACTACTCGGTAGACCAGTACTCGGTCAATGCGGGCTGGCTGTACCCCTCGACCATGGACCACGACCCGGGCACCGCAATGAATCTGTTCGAGGGCAACGCCATGGCGAGCGGGGCGCAGGACACGATCCACGGCTCACACGCTATGGCGACGTATTTCCGCAACCGCTTTTCCGGGTACGACGGAACGCAGACCAGCCAGACCGTGGCCTTCTTGTTCCAATCTTTCAGCCGTTACGCCAACGTCATCGGCAACGTGCTCGGACGCAGCGGGTATCACAACAACTACCAATCGGCCTACGGCGGCAGTAGTGCCAACTG
Source organism: bacterium (assembly GCA_035542695.1). Classification (GTDB taxonomy): domain Bacteria; phylum Arandabacterota; class Arandabacteria; order Arandabacterales; family Arandabacteraceae; genus DATKKY01. The sequence goes on from DATKKY010000024.1 coordinate 2,319, forward strand.
CGATACGAGCATCTACAACATCGGATGGGGTGACACGGGTTGTGGAGCAGTCACAATCAACGGCGATCCCACCACGGTCAAGACCATCATGCGCTGGGGCAACTATGACGTAGTCAGTGGCACCGTGCGATTCGTCAGCACCGAGGTACCTAGCGGAACCAGCCCCTATGGCAATGCGGTCCCGGCGAGCCAAACGCTCCCCGCTTCGTTCTATCTGACATCGCTGCCTACCACCTGGTGGGGCACCCCCTGGGGAACGCCAGCTTGGCCCCCAGTAGGCCCGGATGTAACGGGCGGGGATGTCACCGAGGGCAGTGGGGCGAAAGCCGGACTTGACGGGCATGCTTACAAGATCCCCGCGCGGTTGTGCTACGAGAATACGTCAACTACGAGCGGCATCAAGAACTTCAACGCCCGCAACTGCTACCAGACTGCCAAGACTGCCGGTCTGTCTGCTCCAACTAACCTTACAGCCTATTAGGCTAATCCGATCATGCGCGACAGCTGGGGATCCTCACATCTGAATACAAAGGATTTCCTCAAGCGCTGCAACGATACGCTCCCCGGCCTTTCCATCCCAGCGCTCTGGAATCCCCCCCGGCTTCCAACCGCCTGCGAACAACCGGTCAAGGTATGGTCTCAATTTCGTCGGATCAGTACCCACCAGCTCATTGGTGCCAATCGTGATGGTCTCCGGTCGTTCTGTTGTGTCACGAAGCGTGAGACAAGGCACACCCATTACAGTCGCCTCCTCCGTAATGCCTCCCGAGTCCGTGATGACCGCCTTCGCATGCTTGACCAAGTAGTTAAACTCCAGATACGGCTGGGGCTCAACTACAAGCAGATTTTCCGGCAGCCCCTCAAGCACCTGAAGCGTCTTGGCAGTGCGTGGGTGCACCGGGAACACCACAAGGCAGTCCCGAGCACCAGCGCATACGGCGTTAAGCATTCGATAGAAGATTGCTTGACGATCGACATTCGCCGGACGGTGCAAGGTTAATACGAAGTAACTCCCCGGCCGCAATCTCAAGCCTTCCCAGAACGGTGGTTCCCGCAGTCTGTGGATATTGGCCAGCAGACTATCGATCATTGTGTTGCCGACGAAGATAATCCGCTCATCCGGCACCCCCAAACGGCGTAGATTCTCGTTCGCAAACTCGCTAGTCGTGAAGAAGTAGTTCGTAATCGAATCCGTGACTATGCGATTGATCTCCTCTGGCATCGCCCAGTCTCCAGAACGGATCCCCCCTTCGATATGGGCCACAGGGATACACAGCTTTTGCGCCGCGATGGCGCAAGCCATCGTGGAATTAACATCTCCGACCACTAGGCACAGATCACTCCTAGCTTCCAATAGCAGCCTTTCATAACGCACCATGATGGCCGCTGTCTGTTCGGCTTGGCTACCGGATCCGACCTCCAGATTCACATGAGGCTCAGGGATGCCAAGTTGCTCAAAGAACTCCCCCGACATGCGAGCATCATAATGCTGCCCAGTGTGAATCAGCCGATATCGCAGACAACCTCCCCCAGCCTGTCTGGTCTCGACGGCTTTGATGATAGGCGCGACCTTCATGAAATTGGGCCGCGCGCCCGCTATAATGTCGATGGATCGTGCAGGCATTTCCCTCTGTTCCAGTGTCTGTGAAGCGACTCCTCGCTCAGCACGCATTGTTTCCCTGTCGTCTCTTCTGGCGCCCGGGTGAATTTAGGCAGACGCGGCCGGGCCCTTGCTCCTCTCGAATTCACCAAGCCAGCGATGCGGCTCTCTCTTGCGCGTCCCCATGCTGAGACCCAACAAGAATACTCCCGCCCTTTGAGGGCCAGGCGTTGAGACACGACGAGCCAGAGGCGCCGAACGTCTCCCCTTTCCTTCTGGGCAGCATTCACCGTCGAATCAATGGTTCTACAGGCCGCCACCTCTCCCAGAAGTGCCATCAGGAGCTTGTCTCTTGGCTTGCCTGTATCGGCCACGCCTTTACGGGCGCCAACCCCAAGCTCCCGAGCAGCTTCCCAACATGATCGCAATCCTTGATCAGTAGCCTCATGAAATGGTGATGACCTGTCACGAACAATATAGGCAAGAGCGAAGTGTATACGGCAACTGCAAGCATGGACTTGCAA
>DATKKY010000025.1:0-9203 GCA_035542695.1 bacterium
GAGTGACTTGCCGATCTATCTCTTGTGAATGCACTTCCTGGTGTACCAGGACAGCCTCTTTCCGCAGGAGCAAGTGAACCTGTCTCTCTCGTGAACCAGCCAGGCATCGGCGCCTATCTCCCGAATGGCGCCAAGGTTGGCGAGGATCTCGGAATGGTGGGGAATGCCGTCGGAGGAGAAGGCCGCGACCATCTTGCATGGGAAATCTCCGCAGTCGCCGCAATGCGCAAGCTTCCTCTCCTTGGCGCAGTTCCTTATCTTGCATCCACTATCCTGGTCATTGGCCCTGCAGCCGGGGCAGTTCTCCAATCTAGCACTCTTGTACTTGTCGTACTTGGCGGGCATTGACAGCAGATGGCCTCGCTCACTTTCCAGAAAGGCGATCTTGAAACTGCAGGCTCCGCAGTATAGCCCGCAATAGGCGAGAAGGCTCAAGTCACTCGCGCTCATAGTATCTCACCGCGTCGCCCTTGTCCGACTTCGGAGTTCCCGAAACATGATCGCGCCAACCTCCAGGAGCTGAGTGCCAAGGAGTCGAGACGAAGTCTATTCGAGATCGGGTCGCCAGTCAACTCGGGGCTCCAGGGAAACCCAAGCTAATGGCAGGGCAGAGGGTTCTCACCGGAGCGAGGACACCCTTTGACTGATCCTTAGGCACCCCTCGCTCCCGAGGGCGCTGCGAAAACCGTCCTCTATGCCCAGTTTTCATCTACCGGAACCCTATCAGGCAGAGCCCTGGGTTCGAACCCGCCCCTTGTTCGATCCGCCCTTTTGATTACGGCGTTGAAGATCGGGGGGTCTTCGAATAGACTTCACAGAGGAAGGTTGTGTCAGGTCAATGACAGTCAGCCGGCGCAGTCTGCCAAGCCGTGTTCTAGGCGAGACATACTATCGGGAGGATAAGCAGCATGATTGAATCCGCGGGCTCTCCGCTGAGAGACCAGTTACTCAATCGGCGTTCCAATCTTGAACGCGCGCTTGCCACGTCACCCAGCGAGCCGCAGCTCCAGAAGCTGCTCGCCGAGGTGGATGCTGCGCTAGACCGCACAAGCAAGGGAACCTACGGTCTCTGTGATGTGTGCAATGAACCAATTGAGCCGGATCGCCTCATGGCGGATCCACTGGTGCGGTTCTGCCTCGGTCACATGACGCCCAGCCAGCAGGAAGCTCTGGAGCAAGACTTGGATCTGGCCGCCCAGATTCAGTCGGCCTTGTTGCCGGAGCGGCATTTCCGCAGAGGTGGGTGGGAGGCAGCCTACCATTACGAGGGGGCAGGCCCCATTAGCGGCGATTACTGTGATCTGGTATCGTCGGGCGAAGACCTCTACTTCATAGTTGGGGATGTCAGCGGCAAGGGTGTCGCAGCATCGATGCTGATGGCGCACCTCCATGCCACATTTCAGGCCCTCGCGCCGCTCCGAATTCCGCTCAGTGAGATAATGGAAAGAGCCAGCAGGATGCTGTGCGAAAGCACGCTTCCCACCTACTTCGCAACTCTGGTGTGCGGCAAGGCGCATCGGAACGGCGAGGTCGAGATGAGCAATGCTGGTCACAATCCTCCACTGCTGGTCCAGGGATCGAATGTCGTACCCGTGGAGGCCACGGGCCTCCCGCTCGGCATGTTCTGCGAAGAACACTTTTCCGTGAGCAAAGTCAAATTGGCTGCCGGGGACACCATCATTACGTACACCGATGGTCTGTCCGAGGCTGTCGATGCGTCCGGGGCTCAATACGGCACAGACCGACTGCTGCGGATTGCCAAAGAGCATCATTCCCTGCCCCCAATGGATCTAATCTCAGCCTGCGTGAAGGACCTGTCTGAATTTGAGTCGGGTGTGCCCAAATCTGACGATCTCACGATCATGGTTGTTCGGAGACTCGGTGACGATCGATCTTGACGTGCGGGGCGCCGTATTAGCTGGCAGCAGTCTTCGTCATGTGATCCTGGGCGGGGCGGGAGGCCGAAGGCGGCGCAGCCGCCGGCTGATTCAGATCAGCACATTCCTCCGGGTATTGCAGTCGCACTCGTCCCCGGGTAGAATAGTTGCTCGGGGCTGGCTGCGTTCGAGATCGAAGCCAAGAACGCCAGCAGCGGAGGGTCCGGTCCGTCATGATTGGTAAGTCGGTTTCTCACTACCGTATCCTGGAGAAGCTGGGTGAGGGTGGGATGGGTGTGGTCTATAAGGCTGAGGACACGAAGCTTAAGCGTATCGTTGCCCTTAAGTTTCTGCCCCCGGATCTGACTCGCGATCCCGAGGCCAAGGAGCGCTTCATCCAGGAGGCGCAGACGGCCTCGGCGCTTGATCATCCCAACATCTGCACTATCCACGAGATCGACGAGACTGAGGGTCAGACTTTCATAGCTATGGCCTGCGTCGAAGGCCAAAGCCTGAAGGACAGAATTGCCACGGGTCCGCTGAAGTTGGAGAATGCGGTGGCTATAGCTATCCAGGTTGCCGAGGGACTCGAGGAAGCTCACGCCAAGGGCATCGTGCATCGTGACATCAAGAGCGCCAACGTCATGGTCACTCCCAAAGGCCAAGCCAAGATAATGGACTTCGGCCTGGCCAAACTCCTCGGCAGGACCAAGATTACGCGGCCCGGTACTGCGCTTGGCACGGTGGCATATATGTCGCCCGAACAGGCTCGTGGCGAAGAGGTTGACCATCGGTCCGACATCTGGTCACTCGGCGTGATTCTCTACGAAATGGTATCGGGCCGGCTGCCCTTTAGAGGCGATCGTGAGATCGCAATCGTGAACGCGATCTTGAATGACCAGGCGGAGCCGCTGACGGGCCTGCGAACTGGCGTCCCAATGGAGCTCGAGCGAATCGTGACCAAAGCGATGGCCAAAGAAGCCGGCGAACGCTACCTGCACGCAGGAGACATGCTGGTGGATCTGCGTGCCCTCAGAAGGCAGCTGGAGTCCGGCCCGACAGCAGCCCATATTAGCGTTCAGGCCCCCGGCAGGAAGTCGATTGCTGTGCTTCCCCTTATGAGCCTGAGCCCAAGCAAGGATGACGAGTATTTCAGCGATGGTATTACGGAGGACATAATCACTCAGCTCTCGCGGATCGGTGATCTGCGCGTGATCTCGCGTACCTCAGTGATGCTCTACAAGGATAGTAAGAAGAATCTCCGTGAGATTGGCAGAGAGCTGGGGGTCGCGACCATCCTGGAGGGGAGTGTGCGCCGAGCAGGCGAGCGGGTTCGGATAGTGGCGCAGCTGGTGGACGCAGGGACCGACGAGCACCTGTGGGCCGAAACCTATGACCGCGACATGAAGGACATTTTCGCCATTCAGAGTGACGTCGCCGAGAAGATTGCTTCAGCCCTCAGGGCCAAGCTTTCGCCATCTGAGAAGGAGCGGCTAGGCAAGAAACCTACGGGAAACATCGAGGCCTACGATTACTACCTCAGAGGCCGTGACTATTACAGCCGCTACAAGAAACAAGACAACGAGGTGGCCATTGGTCTCTTCAAGAAGGCCCTCGAGTTGGATCCCGACTATCCACTCGCCTGGGCGGGCTTGGCAGATGCGTATTCTCAGAGGGCTCGCCGTTACGGAATGCCAGCCTCTTGGTTGGATGCTGCGATAGAGGCAGCCGAGAAGGCGATTGCGGTCGACCGCAATTGCGCCGAGGCACACAAGGCACTCGGGCTTGCTTACGGCGGCAAGGGGTTTGTGGATAGAGCACTGGCCGCATATGAGAAGGCGATAGAGATCGACCCGAACCACGCTCCGGCGGTCTTCAACGCAGCCAGCACGTACGCGGCGATTGGAGAGTTCGACAAGGCCGTACCACGGCTGAGAAGGACTCTGACACTCGAATCCCTTGATGCTTTCACTTACGCCTTCTTGGGTGACACCTACCGCTTGTTGGGCGATTTCTCCCGTGCTGAGGAGTTCTTCGAGAAGATGTCGGAAGTCCAGCCCGATCTGGATGAGGGGTGCTGCCTCAAGGCTCTGTTCCTGATAGCCCAGGGCGGCCACTCGCGCGCGAAGGAGCTCATGGCCAGCCTGGTCACCGCTCACCCCGATAACCCGGTCGTGCTGCGCACGGCAGGGGCGGTTGTAGCTCTCACGGGGGATCTGGCCACAGCAAAGCAATACTATGAGCGAGCCGTCGAGTTTGGTCCCGCCGGTGTCACCGACTGGTACATGAGTGGTGGCGGAGGCCTCGGCCTTATCCTGGCGAGGGAGGGGAAGCGCAACGAAGCCCAGAGATTGCTCTCACGGGCAGAGGCAGCACTGGAGAAGGCCGTCGAAAACGGAAATGCATTCCCCTCTGTGCGGTACGAGCTGGCTGGCATATGCGCCACCAAAGGAAAGAAGACGGAAGCCTACGCCTGGCTCCGAAAGGCGATCGAGGCCGGGTGGCGAGATTACCAGATCGGTCTCATAGATCCCTGGCTTGAGAGCCTGCGCAGTGACGACCAGTTCCAGCAGATGATGGACGGTGTTAAGGCCATGACCAAAGATATGCGCAGGCGGGTTGAAGCCCTGTGATCATCTCCGCGTGTAATTCAATCGACAGGGGGTTGCCGTGATTTCAGCGAAGCAGCTCATAGATAGGCTCAGGCTCGAGCCCCTTGCGATGGAGGGCGGATACTTCGCCGAGACCTACCGCTCGGCAGAGACCATTCCGAAAGAAGTGCTGCCGGGACGGTACGAGGGCTCTCGCCCGTTCTGCACGGCAATCTACTACCTGCTAACCCCGGACACCTTCTCCTGCATTCATCGGCTGCGGAGCGACGAGATCTATCACTTCTACTTGGGGGGGCCAGTGGAGATGCTGCAGATCAAGCCGGACGGATCAGCCACGGTCCTGACGTTGGGCCCGGACCTCCTGAGTGGGATGGTGCCTCAGGCTGTGGTTCCCAAAGATGTGTGGCAAGGTTCGAGGCTCCTGCCAGGCTGCGACTTCGCTCTTCTGGGCACGACGCTGGCGCCGGGGTTTGATCCCACCGACCGCGAGTATGGCAGGCGGGATCACCTGCTACGGCTCTGCCCCGAAGCGCGCGACCTGATTATTGCCCTCACGCGCGAGTGAGCCGTAGAATCGGAACATGGACAAACGCTACATAACTGGCTGGTTAGAAACACGAGCTGGCAGAATCCCCACGGTCTCAGCTGAGCTCACCCGCTCGGACAGGTGGGGGAGTGCCAAGGCAACTTGGTCCATCGGCCGAATGAGGTACACAGTTGACCCTGGGCTTTATGCGATTGGCAGTGCCGGCCCTGATTCTAACGTCTTTGTCTCAGCCAACTACAAGCTTAGCTTCGATACCTTGCGGCGCGCGCTCAAGGGTCTTGACGGCTGGATTCTGGTGCTGGATACCAAGGGCATCAACGTCTGGTGCGCTGCCGGCAAGGGGACGTTCGGAACCAAGGAGATAATCGATCGCGTGGCGAGCGTGCGGCTCGGCGACGTTGTCGGGCACCGGCGGCTGATCGTTCCTCAGTTAGGAGCATCAGGCGTGGCAGCCCACGAGGTCAAGCGCGGGTCGGGCTTCTCCGTGGTCTATGGCCCGGTGCGCGCTCCCGATATCCAGCCTTTCCTGGAGGCTGGCATGGTGGCGACGCCGGAAATGCGGCTGGTCAGGTTCGGCATACGCGACCGGCTCCGGTTGGTGCCGGTGGAATTGGCCAACGGTCTCAAGTACCTTATTCCGGTGGCGGTCGTTTTCCTGCTCTTGGCTGGCTTCGCGGGGAGTAGATACTCAGGGAACCGCGTCCTGCATGCAGGTCTTCGCTCGGTTGTCAACCTGCTGCTTGCCTTTTTGGGTGGAGTCCTCCTTGGCCCGGCCCTGCTGCCTTGGCTTCCTGACCGCCGGTTTTCGATCAAAGGGCTTCTGGTCGGCCTTGCCATGTTCGTCGTGGCGCTCGTGACCGGCCTTGCCGGCAAGGACCCCGTCGAAATCGTCGGTTGGGCGCTGCTGATGCCCGCCATAGCCTCTTTCTTGACCATGAATTTCACGGGTTCCTCAACCTACACTTCGCTGTCTGGTGTCAAGAAAGAGATGCGGATGGCCGTGCCTGTGCAGCTTATATTAGGAGTAGCCGGGCTGGCAGCCTGGCTAGCGTCCAGATTCATCCCGAAGGGGTCATAGCAAGGGAGCACAGATGGGACGGCTCAAGTACCTGAGGAATGTAGCTACTCTCAAGCTCAACGCCGAGAAGTGCACAGGCTGTGGCATGTGCGTTGACGTCTGTCCGCACGGGGTCTTCGAGATCCGGGATCGCAAAGCTGGCATCACGGACCTGGACCTATGCATGGAGTGCGGCGCCTGTGCCTTGAACTGCGCTCGTGGTGCCATCGAAGTCAAGGCGGGCGTCGGATGCGCTGCAGCGGTGATATCGGGAGCCTTGAAGGGTACCGAGCCAACCTGCGGCTGCTGCAGCGAGGCCGGCTCCCCCAAGAAGCCCTGCTGCTGAAACGACACCACTCTTGAGCACGCTGCGCGGTTCCAGGCCGTTCAGATATGATAACCGTAAGCGCGGGCTGGCGACCCACGCGATAGGCGGTGCTTATCGGCCGAGATACTGCCCGATTGCAATCAGTACCACGTACGTTGCTCCGAACACTACGATCAGCGGGGCCATCTTCGGGAAGTTCTTCTTGAACACGACCAGTGTCCCAATTAGGAACGGCCAAGCAAGAAAGGACAAGGCGGTCAGCGGCGCCACAATGCCGACGGATATGAGCAGAACCTGATAGATGAACATGAAGAGAAACCAGGAAGTCAGATACCATTCAAGGGTCACGCCGCTCTCCCACACCTTGTAAGCTACGCTCTTGACTCCCTTTCTGAGATTGGCTTCCGCGTCAGGCCACTCATCCAGCGCCAAGCCGGCGAACGACAGCATGATGGCGAAAGGCACGCTCGCGAGGATCCCGTGGTGCCAGGCAGGGCGAGCGGCGGTCGAGCACATTCCCAGCAATACCGCCAGGGGTCCGCACCCGACGGCCAAGGCGAGTTCGTGGGTCCAGTTGAACTTGGCCCTGGCGTACCAGAAGGTCACCAGCATACCGGCGAGGCCGACTGGCAGCACAGCCCAGGTCACGTGGCGAGCCAGGTAGACGAGCGGAATCGCCGCCAAGACGTACCAGATAATGGCATTCAAGGCCACTTCCTTGACTGTAACAATGCCGGCTGCGAGCAAGCTTTGACCGGCACAGTAGTCCTTCTCCGCGCTCCGCTCGCCGGTCTCGCCCTTGTCAAGGCCCGTCCAGGCGTAGTCTAGCAGACTGTTGAAGGAGTGCCCCCCGGCCATGATCAGCAAACCCGTGATCACGCCGAGCCACGAACTCAAGGACATGCCCCCGGCTAGGAGTGCCCCGAACACTACGGCGGATCCGAAGAAGGGAGCAGCGAACCACCGGGGCAAGGTCCACAGGTGAGCCTTCACTCTCGGAGTCATTTGTTCCTCCTGTCTCTGAGGAGCCATCACGCCGGGGGATGCACGAGCGCCAGTAAGAGGAGCATGCTGGCCATGCTCGTGAGCGGGATCGCCCAGTTATCATCGGCCCACTTTACCGTGCCTACATCCCCGAACGCCCATTCCGTAATCACCGCAACCACCGAACCCGCGGCACCTATCCAGAAGGGCTTCAAGAAGGCCCAGGCAATCGCCAGGCACACCGCAAGCATCGCACCCGAGCCCCAGAGGCCCTTGACGGGCTTGCCATAGACCCTGAAGCGCACAAGGCCGGTGACGCAGTCGCCCCAGGCCATGAACAAGAGTGACACCATGGCCACCATTGGTCTCCCGAGCCACAGCCAGCCAACAGCAAAGACCGGTACCGCGATCAGGGCGAACCACACCTCAGCTCTGGCGTCTTTGCCGCGGCCGCTTCCTCCCACGCCCCGAAAGGCATCCGGTTTGAGTCCCCTTGCGACCCACAGCAAGGCTGCAAATCCTCCCGACAGGGCTATTGGCCAGACAGCAGATGAGAAAAGCGAGCCGCACAAGAGAAATCCCACACCGCCGGCGCTGTGGCCGACCTTCCGCGAGAGATAGTGCGGGACCTTAAGGTCGTAGAGAATATTGGAAATCCAGAGGCCGACCAGGACGACCCCAACCACCACCAGTGCGTAAGGGGTCTCTGCGATCACGCTCGCTCCGGGTTCGCTCGGGTGCACGGCCAGAGCATAAGACGGCTCGCGGCCGCGTGCAATACAGTTGTTTCGGCCCCATCCAGCTTTTTGCATTTCCCCTGATTGGCCGCCTTGTGTATAATGCGGGGCCGGCGATGTGGGAGGAGGGCGTTGGCTGCTGAGACGGGGACATCTGCCGCCCGTCGCACGGTGACGACGGAGCCTGAGGGCCATGGACGAGACACTGCGGAGCCTGGAGCAGAAGAGCGCTCAACTACGGGCAGTTGGCCAGATAAGCGCTGCGCTGGCAGCTGCGCTTGAGCTTGGGGACACCCTGGATGTGATCACGCGGATAACTTCCGAAGTGATGGGCGTCGATTCCTGTTCGATCTATCTTCAGGATGAAGCCATCGGCCGGTTGGTGCTCAAGGCCACCACGGGGCTCGCCCGAGACGCTCTGGGTAAGGCTTCGCTGGCCATAGGCGAGGGTCTGACCGGGTGGGCTATCACGCATGGCGAGCCGGTGGCCGTTCGGGATGCTTTGAGTGATCCCCGCTTCAAGCTTTTGCCCGAAACCCATGAGGAAAGCCTGAGGTCACTGATGGCGGTCCCCCTGAGCGTGCAAGGCAGAGTGATCGGCGCCATGAACGTGCAAACCACTGCTGTTCACGACTTCACTACTGATGAAGTGGAGCTGCTGTCGCTGATCGCGAATCTCGCCGCAGGCGCGCTGGAAAAAGCTGCGCTCTACGACCGGATGAAGCAGCAGATCCATGAGCTCTCCACGCTGGCTGAGGTCAGCCGGGCCGTCACCTCACCGCTCTATCTGGACGAGATGCTCGGGGTTGTGACCGAGATGGCTGCCCGCGTAATGGGAGCCAAGGCGACATCGCTCCGCTTGCTGGACGAAGTGCGGCAGATGCTAGTACTGCGCGCAACTCACAACGTTACCCCGACTGAGCGGCAGATGCCGGCAATTCCCGTGGGCCAGAGCATCGTGGGGCAGGTCGCAGCAACCGGGCGCCCGATCGTGGTCCCCAATGTCCAAACCGATGAACGCTATCTCAAGCGTGATCTTGCAAAGGACCAGGGTTGGGTCT
>DATKKY010000026.1:0-17739 GCA_035542695.1 bacterium
GTGAACTATGGTCCCCGGGACTGCCAAGAACAGGGCTGCCACCAGCGAGGTCGCGGCAGCCTCCTGAATGTCTAGCCTGCACAGCAGGAGATACGCCGGCATCAGCAGGAACCCCCCGCCGTTGGCCAAGAGGCCAGAGAGGAAGCCGGTGATTGCGCCGATCGCAAGCAGCAGCCAGGCGGGCGCGCATTCCCGATGCCCCTCGCCGCCGTCACGCTGCCGCACCAGCCACAGACTCACTACAACCACGAAGCCGCCCGTCAGGGCCATCAAGATCCGGCCGGGCACGTCCTTGCTCAAATAAGAGCCGGCTACGACCGCCGGCGCACCGGTCAAGGCCGTTAGGAGGACCAAGCGGCCGCGCACCTTCCGCTTGAGCCAATAGGTGATTCCGCCCACGATGGCGGTCGGCAGATTGACAGGCAGCGGACTGGCAAGAGCCGCAAAGCGCGGCACATCCATGAGCCTCAGCAGCGGCGTCGCGACACTGCTACCGCCGACACCAAAGAGGCCCGATGAGAAGCCGATGATTGCTCCCATCCCGACGGCTGCTATTGGGGCCAAGGCCGAGCACCACCTCCAGTCTGCCTTGAGATTGTACACTGCGGTGGCTCCGCCGAGAAGCGCGATCTCGCGCGCCGGGGGCAGGCCTCCCCGCCGCTCGGGGGCGGCCCCGGCCGGTGACAGCCCAGAAGATTTCGGTACAGGGCCCGCCCCCACCGACCGATAAATAAACAGGTTAGGTGTCATTATAGCTATGGATTGGCGTGGGTAATCATGGATATTGCCACCGCGTTAGGATTAGTACTAGGAGTGGGTGCCATCGTCGTGTCCTTCATCGGCGAGGGCGGAAACATCCTTGCCGTCCTCAAATGGCCGGCGATGTTGATCGTCCTTGGCGGCACGATCGGCGCTTCCACCATCACCACATCGCTGAGGACCCTCCTCACCGTGCCGACCTTCCTCAAGATAGCCTTCTTTGGCAAGCAACCCGACCCGCGGGAGTTGGTCCAGCGAATCGTCAAGATGGCGGAGAAGGCCAGGCGGGACGGCATCCTGGCTCTCGAGGATGAACTCAACACGGTCTCCAATCCGTTCTTCAAGAAGGCCTTCCATCTGGCCATCGACGGCACCGAGGGCAATGCCCTCAAGGACGCTCTTGAGACCGAGATGTCCTACATCTCCGAGCGCCACAAGCAGGGCATCGGCCTGTTCCAGAAGATGGGAGGCTTCTCGCCGACTATGGGCATCATCGGCACCGTGCTCGGCCTGATCAATACGCTGGCCAACACCTCGGATGCCGGCGAGATGGCGGTCCACATCGCCAGCGCTTTCATCGCAACCCTCTGGGGCGTGGGCATGGCCAACCTGGTGTATCTGCCGCTTGGCGACAAGCTCAAACACCGTCACGAGGACGAGATGATCGTGCTGGAGCTTATAACCCAGGGAGTGGTCTCCATCCAGCTGGGCGACAACCCCCGGGTGATCCGGACCAAGCTCTACTCGTTCATCATGCCCAAGCTCAGAGAGAGCGAGTAAGTCGCCGTGGGCCGCAAGAAGCAGGAACCGGAACACGAGAACCTCGAGCGCTGGCTCCTGACCTACGCTGACCTGATCACGCTGCTCTTGGCCTTCTTCATCACCATGTACTCAATGTCCAGGGTCGATGCCAAGAAATTCGGAGCAGTCCAGGTGGCTCTCCAGGGCGTGCTGCACGGCGGGCGGAGCGCCTTCGAGGGGCGGCAGCCGGGCATGCCGACTGACGACAAACGCCAGAACCTGCTTACCCCCAATAGCATGAGGATGCTGCAGGAGAGGCTGGGCCGAAGCATCGCAACCAAGGCTGACAGCACCAAGAAAGACCAGACCAAGAATCTTAAGATCTCCACCTCGATCGACGAGCGCGGCCTGGTGATCCGCGTGATGGAGAACGCTTTCTTCGAGACCGGCAAGGCCGACCTCACGCCGGCGGCACGCGACGCCCTCGATGCCATCGGAGTGGTGGTCCAGGGCATAAGCAACTACATCCGGGTCGAGGGGCACACCGATAATGTCCCGATCCACAACCAGGATTTCGCGTCCAACTGGGAACTTTCAACAGCACGAGCGACCACTGTGGTGCGCTACTTCCTGGACCACTATGGCTTCCATCCCGAAAGAATATCAGCGTCGGGCTACGCCGAATTCCGCCCAATAGCTTCCAACGACACCCCTGAGAGCCGCGCCAAGAACCGCCGGGTGGATATCGTCATCCTGTCATCCCAGAAGGGCGGCGACGAACCGGCGACTCCCCAGGGCGCCCCTACCGGGCTCGATCTACCCCAGCCTGGCGCCGCCAACAGCACTCCCGGCCCATAGGTCGCCCTTAGCCTGCACTAGATAGTGCGTGTCGTGCTTCCACACTCCTGTGTCCTTCTCACACATCAGCACGCCCAAGAGGCGGCCGCCCAGCCGCACCCCAAATCCCGCTAACATTGTCGCCATTCCTAATTGACGACGCCACAAAGGGTTGGACATTGGCCCCGTGATCAGGTATCCTCATCGGACTTGAGTCGTGATGGCATAAGCCTTGCGAAAGTTGGGGCCGGACGATCGTATGCTGGGCGCGGCAGGATGGGCCCAGGGCAGTCGGGGGGACGGGTTCGAGAAACGGGTTGGATCACCCACCGATCAAGAGGAGGAGGCAGCGATGCTGGAGAACTTGAAGCCTGGGACGAGGTCATGGAACTTGGGGACTTGCGCCGGAACCTGCGCACTGGCACTTGTGATTCTGGCGGCGCTGGCCGGCCCGACCAGGGCGGTGGAGCTCCCGCCCTACAATGACCAGAACGAATTCATGCTGACCGCTCCGGGGATGATAGGCTGGGAGGATTATGGCCTCACCAATCCTGCCACCCTCGCCACGGTTTCCAACCCTGACCTGATGTTTGCCTGGCGGGGATCTAAGGCCACCAAGGGTGATCTCGACCGCTGGGGGGCTTTCGGCGTCCTCCCGAACCTCGGGATAGCGGCGCTTCACCAGAGGGGTTCCATCGGCAGCGTCACCGACTATCATCTCGGCGTTGCCTTCGGTGACCGGCGAACCAGCTTCGGCCTGAGCTACGCCTGGGCGACCGGCGATAAAGCAGCCTTCGATCGGGGCAAGACCGTTGGAATCGGCGCCCTTGCACGGCCCGTCCCCTACTTGTCTTTGGGACTGGCTGGCCGCGCAGCTACGCAGGGTGGCGCCAAAGAAGGTTCGGTCGCGATAGGTTGTCGCCCGACTGGCACCGACCTGGTTACCATCTTCGGGGACTATGCCATCCAGAAGGGGGAGATCTTCCGCGACGGGGCCTGGAGCGCAGGTGCAGCGCTCCGGATGATGCCCGGCATATACCTCACCGGGCGCTACTTTGACAAGTCCGCGGCGCATGGCTTCACCGCCGGGCTCGCGATCGATCTCGGCAATCTGGGTCTCGCGTCTCAGGCCCACTACGACAACGACCAGCATCGCGCTTACAACACCTATCGGGTTCGAGCCGGCGCCTACCACCGGAGTGTCATCGACACCAACATCATGCCCCGCCGGGAGTACCTTGAGCTCGATCTCTCGGGTCCTATCACTTACCAGCCGTACCAGTGGTTCGACAAATCTCACGCGCTGGTCAACATCCTATCGACCATCGAGGCTGCCAAGCATGACCCGCGGATCGCTGGCATTGCGATCAATGCCTCGGGCATGATCGCCAGCCGCGAGGTGGCCTGGGAGGTGCGCGAGAAGCTCCGCGATTTCAAGTCATCGGGCAAGCACGTCGTGATCTTTATGGAGAGCGGCGGCATTGATGCTTACCACTTTGCCTCGGTCGCCGACAAGATCATGCTCGATCCGACCGCGGTCTTGACGTTTGAAGGCTTCGCAATGGGCCGCACCTTCCTCAAGGGGACCCTCGCCAAGCTGGGTCTGTCATTTGACGAGTGGCGTTTCTTCACCTATAAGTCTGCCGACGAGGTGCTGTCGCGCGACAGCATGTCTGAGCCCGACCGCGAGCAGCGCCAGCGCCTGGTGGACGAGTACTATAGCCTTGCCAAGAGCGATATCTGCGCATCCGGCCGCATCTCCCCCGAGGAGTTCGACCGGCTGGTCAATGAGCAACTGGTTCTCTTGCCGCAGGAGGCGCTCGCCAAGGGCTTGGTCGATACGCTGGCCCGCGCCGACGCCTTCCCCGATGTGATCAAGCGCCTGGACGGCAAGAAGAAGCCGGTCGCAGGGCCCGGCGTCCTTGGACTCGCGCCGGCATCGCTCGTAGCCTACGGCACTCCCTCTGACGCCTACTGGGGAGACCGCCCGCACGTCGCGGTGATCTACGCCATAGGCGAATGCGCGATGGACACGGGCATCAAGGCGCGCTCCCTGGCGAAGACCATCGAGGGCGTGACCAGGGATGGGAGCATCAAAGCTGTGGTGTTCCGTGCGGATTCGCCGGGAGGGGATGGCACCGCGTCCGACATAGTCGCCGAAGCCCTGAAGAAATGCAGCAAGAAGAAGCCCGTGATCGTGTCCCAGGGTGCGGTGGCAGGCTCGGGAGGCTACTGGATCTCGATGTATGGCGACAAGATCGTTGCGGCGCCCCAGACCATAACGGGTTCGATCGGCGTGATCGGCGGTTGGCTTTACAACTTCGGCCTCAAGGAGAAGCTAGGTCTGAGCACCGACCTGGTGAAGGACGGCAACCATGCCGACCTGGGCTTCGGTGCGACGCTGCCCTTCATAGGGGCGACCGTGCCCGACCGCAACTTGAGTGACCAGGAACGGACGGTGATGGAACACGCGATCCGAGATTTCTACAAAGACTTCGTGACCAAAGTGGCCGCGGGCCGGCACATGAAGTACGAAGACGTGGACAAGATCGGGCAGGGGCGGGTCTGGCCGGGCGTGGATGGAAAACAGAATGGCCTAATTGATGAATTGGGCGGCTTCGAAACTGCCCTCGAGCTGGCAAAGCAACAGGCCGGGATCGCGCGGGATGCCCAGGTCAAATTGGTCCAGCTGCCGCGGCCGCAGCTCTTCAATGCGAGCATGTTCACGCCTAAACTGATCGGCGTCACTGCCAAGATGGGGCTGGGGCGGCTCCTGGGAATCCCGGCCGAGCCGGGTCTGGATGCGGCCGCGGCCCAGGTTGACCCGATTCTCAGCTACTTGAAATTCCGCCTAGAGCACAACGGCCAGCCGCTGCCGATGCTGCCGGCGGACGACCTCGAGATGATAATGCAGGCCCAGGGACCAGCCGGCAACTGAGCTCCGGGGTGAGCGGGAGATATCGGAGCTCCCGTAGTCGGGCGGCGAGGTTAGGGCTTGAGGCCGAACAGGGTCCGCGTGTTCTCCTCGGTGATCCGATCGAGGTCATCGACGGGGAGCCCGATCGCGCCCGCCAGATGCTCCAGCACGTACTTGACGTAGGCGGGTTCGTTCCGCTTGCCGCGGAAGGGAACCGGCGCGAGATAGGGACAGTCGGTCTCAATCAGGATCCTATCGACCGGGATCTTGCCGATCACGTCGCGCGCTCTGGAGCCATCGTAGGTGACCGGCCCAGCGAAGGATAAATAGAACCCCAGTTGGATCGCTTGCCGGGCCATGTTGACGTCGCCTGAGAAGCAGTGGAGCACCCCGCGCGACACCTGCTCCTCTTTCAAAATCTGCATCACTTTGGCGTGAGCATCTCGGTCGTGCACGACCACCGGCAGGTCAGCTCGGCGCGCCAGGCCTATCTGATCTCGGAAGGCCTGCTCTTGCAGATGGCGGGGCGAGAGGTCGCGGTAGTAGTCCAGCCCGATCTCTCCGATCGCAACCACCCTGGGATCATGGGCCAGAGTCTCAAGCCGGGAAAGTGCCGCGCTATCCAGGGTCTTGGCATCGTGGGGATGGACGCCGACCACCGCATAGATTTCCGCGTGCTCATGCGCAAGCCGGACCGCAGCTTCGCTCGAGGGGAGATCGCAGCCGATCGTCACTATGGCTCGGACGCCCGCCGCGCGCGCCCGCTCCAAGACCGCGGGCAGGTCCCGTCTGAAATGCTTGAAGTTGAGGTGTGCGTGACTGTCGATCACGTTGCCTGCCCGCTGGCCCGGTGCGGGCCGCCATCAGGAGATCTTCGATCCCGGCGCTGCGGGCTGGTCAGGCACCAGGACAATCACTTTGCCGCCATCGGTGGCAGCCAGGAGCATGCCATTGGACTCGATGCCCCTTATCTTGGCCGGCTTGAGGTTGACGATCACCACGATGTTCTTGCCCGTCAGGTCCTCGGGCTTGTAGTGCTCGGCGATGCCCGCAACGATCTGCCGTTCCTCGCCACCGATATCGATATAGAGTTTCAGGAGCTTCTTGGCGTCGGGCACAGCGCTCGCGCATTTGACGTGGGCAACCCGCAGGTCAAGCCGCTTGAACTCCGTGATGTCCAGCAATGGGGTTCCGCCGCCAGGCGTGGTGCCTGACTCATCGGGCTTCATACCGGCCTCCTTCGCAGTTGGATGTTGATCGGTCTTCTCGATCCGAGGGAACAGGGGCCTCAAGTCGCCGATCCGGGCCGACAGGCCGCGCCAGGACGCCCGCCACCCGAGACTTGCGTCGAAATCGGCGGTTGCCATCTGGTCCTTGATGCCGAGGGCTGCCCAGATCTCCTGTGCCTTCGCCGGCATGAACGGGAAGACCAGCAGAGCGATGTTTCTCAAGACCTCCGCACTGTCAGAGAGCACGGCCCCCGCTTGCTGCTTGCCCTCCGCCGTCTTGACCAGCGCCCACGGTGCTTTCTCCTCGATGTATCGATTGGCGTCGCGGACCACGCCGAAGACCTCAGCCAGGCCCGCGTGTATCTCAAGGGCATCCATTGCCGCGAAGTAGGCATCACGCGCCTTGGCGAGCGAAGCCTTCAGCTCGCCGTCGGAAGCTCCGCGCTCGCCGTCATCGGGAATGCTGCCGGCGAAGTACTGCTTGAGCATGTTGGTCACCCGGCTCAGCAGGTTGCCCAGGTCGTTCGCCAGCTCCGAATTGTACCGATTAATGAATTGGTCCCAGGAGAAGTCGCCATCCTTGCCCCAGATGATCTCCCGCGCCATGAAGTAGCGGAGCGGATCGGCCCCGTACTGCTTCACCACATCCAGCGGATTGATGATGTTGCCTAGCGTCTTGGAGAAGCGCTCGCCTCGGAAGCTGACGAAGCCATGACCAAAGATCGCCTTGGGAAGTTCGATCTCGGCGCTCATCAGCATCGCCGGCCAGAGAATGCAATGAAAGCGCGTTATGTCCTTCCCAATCACATGAAGGTCGGCCGGCCAGTGCCGTCCGAAACGCTCCATATCCTCGGGAAAACCGATGTTGGACAGGTAGTTTATGAGAGCATCAAACCAGACATAGAAGACGTGATTCGGGTCGCCCGGGACCGCTATTCCCCAGCTGACGCCCGAGCGCGAGACGCTGACGTCGTTCAAGCCCCGCTTGATGAAGCTGGTGATTTCGTTGCGCCGCGTCTCCGGCTGGATGAAGCCCGGGTTGGCCTCGATGTGCGCCAGGAGCCTGGGCCCGTACTTGGAGAGCGCGAAGAACATGTTCTCTTCTTCAATCCAACTGGGAGGCATCTTGTGCGTGGCGCACTTGCCGTCAACCAGATCCTCCTCCTGGAGGAAACCCTCGCAGGAAACGCAGTACCAGCCGGCGTACTTGGACTTGTAGATATCGCCTTTGGCACTTATCCGCCGAAAGATCTCTTGGACCGCCCGCTCGTGGCGAGGCTCGGTAGTCCTTATGAAGCCGTCGAAAGAGATACCCAGCTCCCGCCAGGTGTTCTGGAACGCCGCCGCCATCGCCTCGCAGTACTTGTCGGCAGGCATGCCCTTCTGCGTCGCGGCCTTGAGCACGTTCTGCGAATGCTCGTCATTGCCCATGGAGAAGAACGTGTCGCGACCCCGCAGCCGCATGTAGCGGGCAATTATGTCCGCGCAGACCTTCTCATAGGCGGTGCCCAGATGGGGAAGATCGTTGACGTAGTCAATTGCAGTCGTGATGTAGAACTTCGATCCCTGTCGATCGCCCTTCACGGATTGCCTCGCTTTATTCCCGGGGCTTCCCAGGATCATCGGGGGATTCGTCCTCGGTGTCTTCTGCCTGGTCACCCTCGAGCATCTTGGGTATCTTCATCAGGCGTTCGCCAAGGCTCATCTTCCTTATCTGGTCCAGCGTAAGCCTCATCTCATTGCCGTTCTCATCCTCGACCGTCACCGCCTGGGCGAAGATGTCGATCTTGGTCACGATCGCTTGCCCGTAAGGGGTCATCACCTTGGTCCCGATCTTGGGAAGTTGCTTGGCTACCTCCATGTAGTAATCGCGCTCGTAGGCCAGGCAGCACATCAGCCTGCCGCAAGCCCCCGAGATCTTGGTCGGACTGACCTGAAGGCTCTGATCCCGGGCCATCTTCAAAGTGACCGGCTCGAACTCCTGCAGAAATGTCGTGCAGCAGAACTTCCTGCCGCAGGAGCCGTACCCGCCGAGGCGCTTGGCCTCATCCCTCACACCTATCTGCCTCAGTTCGATCCGGGTCTTATAGATGGATGCAAGGTCCTTGACCAGATCCCTGAAGTCTACGCGCTCGTCAGCGGTGAAGAAGAAGGTTATCTTGCTGCCGTCCAGCTGGTACTCCACATCGACCAGCTTCATCTTGAGCTCGCGCTCGCGTATCTTGTCCTCGCAGACCTTGCGTGCCGCGTCTTCCTTGTGCTTTATCTCCTCATACTTGCCGACATCCTCGGGCGATGCCTTGCGAAGGACCTCCTGAGTCACGGGCTTGGCCTTGGCCATCCTGTCAAGTGACTCCCCCATCCTCACGACTTTGCCCACATCACGACCCCGTTCCACCTGCACCACGACGAAGTCGCCAGCTTCTATTGGCAGGCCCTTGGCATTGACGAAGTATTCCCTGCGCTCGCCCTTGAACTCGACCTGCACAATGCTTGCACCATTTGTCTCGTCCATTTCCACCACCCCTATCGGTCAGCCCATGGGGCCCGAAGTCCCGGGCCCCGCGGCCCATGGTTCCGGCCGCCTACCTAAGCAGCCACGCCTGTGGGTCGAGGGCCTTCTTGCCCTGCCTGATTTCGAAATGGAGGACGGCGCCCTCCGGCGCGCTGGTCTCACCAACGAATCCCAGCCGGTCTCCCTGGGCAACCTGATACCCCACCTGCACCACGACCGACTCCAGCCGCCCGTAGAGCGTGTAGTAGCCTCCGCCGTGGTCCAGAATGACGGCGTTGCCGTATCCTGTGAGCGCCCCGGCGTAGCTCACGGTCCCCGCCGCCACCGCCCTCACGAACGTTCCTTCGCTAGCCTTTATGTCTATGCCGTTGTTCTTTATTATGGTCCCGAACTTGGGCTGGGTCTCAACCCCGAAATCCGTGATCACCTCGCCCTCGCACGGCCAGACCAGCCGGCCAGCGAGCGCCGCAAACGATCCTCCCTCGGATGGGGCTGCGCTCCGCCCGGCCTCCAGTTTGCCCAGGGTCTCTTCCAGGTTCCTCGAAGCCTCCTGGAGTTCGCGGGCCTTATTCTCATAATAATACCGCTTGTCCTTGAGCCGCGCCACTAGAGCGTCGCGCTCATCCTTCTTTGCGCTCAGATTCTGCGTCTCCTCGGCAACCTCGGTCTCGGTTTCCTCAAGTTTGGCTCTCTTCTCCTCGATGTGATCCACCAGCACCTGCTTGGCCTCAACGGTCTTCTCGAAATCAGACATCAACTGGCGATCGTGATCAGCGACAATCGAAAGGTAGTAGATACGCTTGGTAAGGTCAGCGAAGGTCTCCGAAGTCAAAACCACTTCCATTGCCTGGCCGCGTCCAAACTTGTAGATGCCGCGCAGCCGCCCCTTGAGCGTGGCGCCGGCCCCCGCAAGCGAGGCCTGGGCCTGAGCAAGATCCTCTTGGGCGTCCTTGAGATCGTCCAGCAAGACCGCCTTTTTCTCGTCCAGCTTCCGCAGCAGAGTCTGGTTCAAGCTCAATTCCTTATTGAGACTCTCGATCTCGCCTGAGAGATCCTGCTCTTGGCCAGCCAGTTTGGCTGCCTGCTGACGTTGCTCATCTAGCTGCTGCTTGATACGTGCGAGCTCCTGCTCCTTGGCGCCGGCACCCTCTTCGGTTGACTTGGCCTCCGTGGTGTCCGGCCCCTCCGGCGCGACTGTCTCGGGCTCCGATATCGCCGTGCCCGTGCTTTCAGCCCACGCCCCGCCATTCGCGGCGTGCCCCGGACCAAGTGCCGGACCAAGCGCCGTGCCCAGCCAGGGCCCGACGGCCAACGCTATAGCTGCGGCCGACAGGCACAGGCCGGCATCCCGCACGAGCCCCAGAATCAAGCCTCGCTGCGAGATCAACTCCGCTCCTTCTCCGTTATGAAAGCCCTGAGCGACACCGCGCTGCCCAGGACCGCCACGGCTATCCCGAAGACCGCGAAGACCGCGATCATTCCCGGCGACATAAACGCAACCTGAGGCACCCTCAGAGCTACCACCTTGTAGCCGATGAAAATCACCCCGAGCGCCAGCACCACCGCCACCACCCCGTGAATTGCCCCCTCCAAGAGAAACGGCGCCATGATGAAGAAATCCGTCGCGCCAACAAGCTTCAGCACCTTGATCACTTCGCGCCTGGCAAACAGAGTCAGCCTCACCGTGTAGGAGACGGTCACCACCGCCGCTATCGCCACCACCAGGCCGACCCCGAAGTCGGCGAAGGCCAGCGCCCGCACCAGCCGCTCAAGGCGGGCGATCCATCCCGCCCCATAGCTGACGTCTTCAACTCCCGGCATCTGAGAGATCTGGGCGGACAGGTTCTCCACGACGTCCTTGAACCTGAAGCGCGACTTGAGCGTGACCTCAAAGGATGCCGGCAGCGGATTGCCCTCGATGGCATCCAGGAGATAGCCCTTGCTGCCGAACTCGGTCTTGAGCCTGCGCAGCGCTTCATCGGGGCTGACATAGCGCACCGTCTCGACCACGGGGACGCTCTGGATCGCGCTCTCGAGCGAATCGCTGGCCGCCTGCTCGATACCGTCCTTGAGGAAAGCTACGACCTCCACCTTCTCGTGAGCGTATCTAAGGAGCTCCCGCAGGTTGGCCGTCGCGAACAAGAATATCCCCAGGATCAGCAGCGAGAATGTCATGATGATGACGCAGGCAACCGACATGAAGCCTGCGCGTCTGATGCCCGACAGTGCCTGTCTCAAGTGGTACAAGGTTGGGTTCCCCCGTCAGCTACGATCTTGCCCTCTTCGAGTCTGATCATCCTCTTGCCCAAGCGTTCGGCGTGCCTGTAGTCATGGGTCGCAACCAGAGTCGTGGTCCCGGCCCGGTTTATGTCCGCCAAGAGATCGAAGATCTGCCCGGCGGTATCTGGATCCAAGTTGCCCGTAGGCTCGTCAGCCAGCAGGATCGCCGGCCTGAGCGCAACCGCCCTGGCAATGGCCACCCTTTGCTGCTCGCCCCCGGAGAGGCGGTCGGGCCGGACATGCCGCCTCGATGACAGCCCGACCGAGTACAGCACGTTGTTCACCCGCTTCCGCATCTCGTAACCGCCCTTGCCTGCCGCCCTCAGCGCCAGCGCCACGTTGTCGAAGGCGCTCAGGTCCTTGAGCAGCCGGAAATCCTGAAAGACCACGCCGATGCTTCTCCTCAGATAAGGGAGCTCGTTGCCCTTGATGGAAACTGAGCGGTACCTGCCAACTTCCACCTCGCCCGCCGTGGGAAACTCCTCCATGTAGATGTGCCGGAGGATCGTGGTCTTGCCAGCGCCTGACGGCCCCACCAGGAACACGAACTCGCCCTTGTCGATTGAGAAGCTGACATCCCTCAGCGCCGCCTTGCGGCCTTCGTAGATTTTGTCCACTTCTCGGAAAGTCACTACCATAGCCTGCCTCGCTTGTACCTGAAGGCTCTGTGGCCCTCGCTACCTGCGCCTGACCCAGTCGGCAATCCGGGCGCACACCAGGATCGCGTTCACCATGCTTTCCTCGGAGGCGCGGCCCTGGCCGCTCAGATCGAAGGCTGTTCCATGCCCCGGGGACGTCCTGACGAAAGGAAGCCCCAGAGTTATGTTGACGACCCGGTTGCGATCCCCCCGCTTGATGGGGATCATCCCCTGATCGTGATACATCGCCAAGATCGCGTCAAAAGCCCTGGCTTCGGTGGACCAGAATATGGAATCGGCGGGATACGGTCCGTGAACATCCAACCCCTTGCGCCTGGCGCTTGCGACGGCCGGCTCTATGATTGTCTGCTCCTCGTCGCTCAGTTGCCCACCCTCACCGCAATGCGGATTCAGGCAGCACACGCCCATGATCACATCTTCCAGCCCGACGTAACGTCGCAGGTACTCGTTGGCGAGCACAAGTTTCTCGACCAGCCCCTTGACGGTGAGGCTCTGCGACACCTGCGCGAGCGGTATGTGCGTGGTAGCGAAGACCACTCGCAGGTTCTCGTTGACCATCATCATTGCATAGCGCTTGGCGCCGGCGAGCCGTGCCAGGAGCTCGGTATGGCCGACCATGCCATAGCCGGCGTAGGCCAGCGATTCCTTCGATATCGGCGCCGTCACGATGCCATCGACTTCGCGCGCCATGGCGAGCGCCACGGCGTCCTCGATCGCCCGGCCGGCGGCAGCACCACCGGCCTTGCTCGGCCTGCCCAGCGGCGCGGACTTGCTCACCCGCGCTCCATCGTGAACCGGAATCGTTCTCACAACTCGCTCCAGCTCGCGGAAGGCGATCACTTTCCCCGCCCTGGTGGGCCTGGCCTTAGGTTCCCTGGGGCTGGCCCCTGGGGCTCGCGGCTTGAGCTCAACCGAAAGCCGGTGAAGGCCGGCGAAATTCCGGAGGAAATGGATATCACCCACCAGGATCGGTTCGCAAGCATCCCAGACAGCTGGATCGCGCAGGGCCTTCAGCGCGACCTCGGGCCCAATGCCGCCCGGATCACCCATCGAGATCGCAATTCTTGGAAGGCCTTGGAGCCGATTAGTGGGCAAGCTGCTTCGCCCGGAGTGGCGCCCTCGTGGCTTCATCTACAACACTTCCCTGTGCCGTTCTTCAAGGATCCTGTAGAATGCCTCCCCTTCGTGCCGCTTGTAGTTGCGGGCAGGAAGGCCTACAACTTCTATCTCGAGGAATCCGTGAGCTGTTTCAAGCGCGATCTTGTGACCCGCCGCTATGTCCTTGCCTGCTTTGGCCACCCGTCCGTCCACTCTGACCTGTCCCTCTTCACAGGCATCCCTGGCGAGCGTCCGCTGCTTGAGGAGACCGGTCCTTTTCAAAAAGACGTCGAGTCGCAACTTGCGCTTAGGCCTGCCCGACGATCAAGGCAGCCTCTTGACGTATATGTCCGTCCTCGCCGCATCGAGCCACTTGGCGAACTCATCTTCGCGCTTTCTCGATTCGATGAGGTTCTTGATCCAAGGCTTGGCCTCGTCATAGCTCGGCTTGCGAGCAGCTGTACGCGAGACCAACTTCAGAATCTGAAAACCCTGAGGCGTCCTCACCAGCGGCGAGATCTCTCCCGGATTCAGGGCTGCGATCGCATCCCGGTAGGTGGCATCGAGCCCGCTGGCCTCGATCTCTCCCAGATACCCCCCATTGTCTTTGGCCGCGGCATCGGTGCTATACTGCCTGGCCAGGCTCTCGAATGACTCCCCTGTCTTGAGCTTCCCCAGTATCTCCTCGCCGAGCTTGACGGCATTGGCGGTGTCCTCGGCATCTGGCGCGAACCTGACGAACACGTGGCGCAGCCGGTAAGCCTCGCCCTCTTTGCTCTCAAGCTTGAGGATCTCCACTCCACTTGCCGTTCTGAACGGGTCGGAAACCTGCCCGACCGCCAGCTTGCCTGCCACGGCAGCGATGTCCGGGTCCAGGTCAGTCAGCGCGACCGCCCCAATATCGCCCCCGCCGGCGCGAGTTACCAGGTCCTCCGACATCTCACGCGCCACCTTGTCGAAAGCCTCGCCCCGCTTCAACCGTCCGGTGATCCGATCTACCTTATCGGCGACTGCGGTCACCTCGCTCGGCTTGATCTGAGGCGCAATCACAATGTGCGCGATGCCTACCACCTCGGGAAGGCTGGGTATCGAGTCGTACTTGTCCCGGAAGAAGCTGGCCAGGTCCTCCTCAGAGACCGAGATCGAGCCAAACTGCTTCCTCATGAACTTGGACACCACCAGCTGCTCTTCAATGTCCTTCCGGTAGCGGTCCTTGAGATCGGCGGCCGTGAAGCCCTGGCGCGCCAATTCCTGCCTGAAAGCGGCCTCCGAGCCCGCAGCTTTGGCGAGGTCGCCAAGCCATTGGTCAAGCCCGTCTTCGACCTCGGTTGCCGTGACGTCCACGCTCTCCTTCTTGGCCTTGGCTATCACGATCCTCCGGTCAATCAAGCTCGAGAGAAGTTCGTCACGGAGCGCCGCGAGCCCCGCTGAGTCCGCGGGCAGCGCCTCGCCCCTGAGCTTCCGCACATAGAGTTCTTCAGTGACCGCTGCGTCTACATCGCTCGCAAATACCGGCTCCTTGTCCACCACGGCCACGATCCGGTCAGTGAGGTCCTGGGCATGTGCCCAAGCAGCGACGGCCAGCACCGCCAGGAAGATTGCTCCCAGAGTTCGCAGCATGCTAGCTACCTTGAGTCTTGAGCTTGTCGAAGTCAATCGCACTGAGCCCGTCGGGATAAATCTCGACCTTGTACTCATCGGTCTTGGCCTTGAGCCAATCCCCGAAGACCTTGTCCTGCTCCATCTGAAGCACCTGGCTCGACAGATAGTCCTTGATCTCCGCCAGCTGGAGCTGCCTCGGCTCCAGGCGGGCATTGAGCTTCACCAGCATCCAGCCCTCCGTGCCGAAGCCCACGGGTATTTGCATCGGGTTGGAGCAAGCGCCTACTGCTAGATTGTCGAGCACCCCCTCCAGATCCGGGAACTGCTCCAGGTCCTGCTTGTAAAGGGGCTGTGGCAGCAC
Organism: bacterium; assembly: GCA_035542695.1. Classification (GTDB taxonomy): domain Bacteria; phylum Arandabacterota; class Arandabacteria; order Arandabacterales; family Arandabacteraceae; genus DATKKY01. The sequence goes on from DATKKY010000026.1 coordinate 14,999, forward strand.
TCCGCCGAGCGGCGCCGTTGCGGCGTCAGTTGACCGCTGCTTGGCCACCGCCTCAAAGGCAGCGCCTGCCTTTATCTGGTCATAGGCAGCCTTGGCCTCGTCCTCGCTGGCCGTCATAATGATCGAGATCCGCACTCCGGGGCCGGTCATCAGCTTGGCCTTGTTCTCCTCATAGAACGAAGTGATCTTGGAGCTGTCCGGCTTGACGTCCTTCACCAGCTGGTCGTGAAGCGTGGTCACCACGTCTTCCTCCATCGCCCGCTGGCCTGCCTCCACCGCCTCGGGCCGGACATCGTATCCTTTGCTCTTTATCTCGGCGCCCCAGATGAGCCCGGTGATGTAGTCGCCAACGATCGACTCCACACACTCACGGTCCGCTCCCGGGCCCGGCCGCATGTAGTCCCTTAATGACTTGATCGCAGCGGCGTAGTCCTCCACCTTCCAAACGCCGCCCTTCCATTTCGCAAGTTCCCGGCCCTTCTCCTCGTCCGAGAACTCCGGGATCTTGCCCAGGGGCACATCCGGCGATTTGTAGAGCGCCGTGGTCTTGGCGACGACCATGTCAACCGTCGCTTCGTTGAAGGTTAGGTTGTAGGTCTTCCTGATATCGGCGGCCAGCTGCCGCTGCAGAGCGTTCTCCCGGCTGGTCCGCACCATCGACTCAAGCCCGGTCTTGACCTGATCGAAGGGCTGAGGTTGCACTTCTTTGGTCTCGAAGAGCTTGATTATTACGTAGTAGGTGTCGTAAGGAACCACATCGCTTATCTGGCCGGGCGACATAGCCGCCACCTTATCCTCAATCGAAGCGGGCATCATTCCCAAGTTCCTGAAACCCAGGTCGCCGCCCTGCTCCCGTGAGTTGTCGATCGAGTAAACGGCCGCCAGCTTCGCGAAATCCTCGCCGTTCTTGATTCGGCGTTCAAGGTCATCAGCCAGCGTCTTCGACCTGACGAAGATCCAGCCGACATGGTAGTTGACCTTCTGCTTGGCATAGAGGTCCTGAAGGTCCTTATCGGTCACGTTGACTTTCGATCGCACTTCCTCCTGATATAGGGCCTGCCAGGCCTTGCTGTTGATCGCCTGCTGCCTGTGCTTGGCCACGTCGGGAGATCTGTCCAGCCCGAGCTTGCGTGCCTCCAGCAACAGGATGTGCTTGGAGATGATATCCTTCGCAAACCCCGTCCTGTCCTCAATCGTTTTCAGGTCAGGCCTCGCTGAGGGACTGATCGCAAGGTACTGGTCCTTGACCATCTTGACCGTTATGACATCCTTGCCGACCCGGGCAACCGCCTTGTTGTCAGTGTTAGCGCACCCAACCGCCAGCCCCAGCACTATGCCGGCCACAATGATTAAGCCTCTACTCCGCATGGCATACTCTCCTTTCATACGGGTCAAAATATCACACTTCAAGAGCCGCGTTCAATACCTTTCTGGCAGCGGCGAGCCTGTCGGCAGGCGCCTCCGGGGGCTTGGCGAGCCTTATACCCACCCTGTCGCCGGAGACCAGCTCCATCTCAATGCCGCGCTTCACCATGTTCTCAAATGCGCGCTTGGGGAGCCTCTGGTCCCGCTGACCCTCCAGGAGAACTAGCGCTCGCTTGATCACCACTCGCTCCATGCCGCTCGCGGCGGCAAGCAGCTTGATCTCCTGGAAATCGAGCAGGTTCCGCGCAACATCGGGAAGCGCGCCGTAGCGGTCTTCGATCTCCCGCGCGAGCTCGCGGATCTCCTCGGACTTGCGGGTCTCCACTAGGCGCTTGTAGAAGATGACGCGCTGGCGGTCATCCTCGACGTAAGTATCCGGCAGGTACGCCGGGATGTCGGTTTCGATTCTGGTTTCAGCCCGCACCTCCACCGGCTCGCCCTTGAGCTCCTTGACGGCCTCTTCCAGCAGCTTGCCGTAGAGGTCGAACCCGACCTCAGCGATGTATCCGCTCTGCTCCGGCCCGAGGATGTTGCCCACTCCCCGGATCTCCAGGTCCCGCATCGCGACCTTCAAGCCCGAGCCAAGCTCGGTGAATTCAACGATCGTTCTGAGGCGCTTCCGTTGGATGTCCGTCAGCCGCTGCCCCCGCGGCACCAGGAGGTACGCGTAGGCTCTGTGGCGGGACCGTCCCACTCGGCCTCTGAGCTGGTAGAGCTGAGCCAGGCCGAAGGTGTCAGCCCGATTCACGATGATGGTGTTGACGTTGGGGATGTCCAGCCCCGACTCGACGATCATGGTGGATATCAAGACGTCGAACTTCCTGTCGATGAAGTCCAGCATCACCCGCTCTAGGGCCCGCTCATGCATCTGGCCGTGGGCGACTGCGAGCCGGATGCCCGGAAGCAGCCGCGCAATGTGCGCAGCCATCGCATCTATCGTCTCGACGCGGTTGTGGACGAAGAAGACCTGGCCGCCGCGGTCGATCTCCCGCAGAACGGCGCTGACGATCACTTCCTCGTCGAACTGAACCACCTCGGTCTCGACGGGCAGCCTGTCTTTGGGCGGCGTATCTATCGTTGACATGTCGCGCGCTCCCATGAGTGCCATGTGGAGCGTGCGGGGAATAGGAGTAGCCGTCAGGGTTAACACATCCACGGTGGCCCTCATCCGCTTGAAGGCTTCCTTGTGGGCGACGCCGAAGCGCTGCTCCTCATCAATGATCACTAGTCCCAGGTCCTTGAACTGGACGTCCTTCTGAATCAACCGGTGAGTTCCGATCGCGGTGTCCACCGTCCCCTTGCCAAGCCCCTCAACA
>DATKKY010000027.1:0-7405 GCA_035542695.1 bacterium
CTCGAACCGCTGCGATATCATTGAGATCTTCGACGGCCCGACGCTAATCACGCGGTGGGGAAGTCGCTGTGGAAGATGGGATCTGGAAGTATGAAGCGAGTGGCATTCTACACCATAGGCTGCAAGCTCAATCAATTCGAGACGGAGCAGATGCGCGAGGCTGCCGAGGCTGGGGGTTACGGCACCAGTGATGATGCCGCCCAGGCAGAGGTCTGCGTGATCAACACGTGCACCGTCACCTCCAAGAGCGACTACCGTTCCCGCCAGGCCGTCCGGCGGGCGTTGAGGGGAAATCCCGGGGCTTTGGTAGTTGTTACGGGCTGCTATGCTCAGCGGAAACCTGACGAACTCGCCTCGATTGCAGGGGTGGACATAGTACTCGGCAACGTCGAGAAGGACTCAATCGCCGCGTATCTTGGCTTGCCCAAGCAGGCCAGCCCCGTTGTCCGTGTCACGCCCACCGATCAGATGGATCGCCTGGCCGGCCAGCGCGAGCTTCACGGTTTTGGAAGTTATACGCGAGCCTTCGTCAAGATTCAGGACGGCTGTGACAATTGCTGCACTTACTGCGCCGTTCCCTCGGCCAGGGGCCGAGGCAGGAGCAAACGCCCTATCGAGGTCCGCCGAGAGCTCCAGATCCTCGCATCCCGAGGCTACAAGGAGATCGTGCTGACCGGAGTCCATCTCGGGTCCTACGGCAGGGATCTCGTACCGCCGACTTCGCTGGCAGCTCTCCTCAGGGAAATCGCAGCGACCGAAGGGGCCGCAAGGTTCCGGCTCAGTTCGATCGAGCCCACGGACTTTAGCGACGATCTGATAGACCTCCTTGCCGACGCCTCATCCCGGATCTGTCCCCACGTGCACGTGCCGCTCCAGAGCGGCGACGACCGTATTCTTAAGATGATGGGCAGGCCTTACGGCCGTGCCGGCTATCGGAGGCTCGTCGAACGCATAGCCGGGGCCTGCGCGAACTGCGGCATTGGTGCAGATGTAATGGTGGGATTCCCCGGTGAAGACCACCAGGCCTTCCAGAACACGCTGAGCCTGCTCCGAGACTTGCCGATCACCTATCTTCACGTCTTCGCCTTCTCGCGTCGAGAGGGCACGGTCGCGGCCGGGTTCGGCCCGGAGACCAACCCCGGCGAGAAGAAGGAACGGAGCCGCGCCCTCAGAGCGCTTGGAACTCAGAAGTCTCAGGCATTCCGGGAGAGCCTGGTGGGTCGGGTGCTTGAGACTCTGATATTGGGGGCAACACCCGGCAGCATTTCCAGAGGCCTGAGCGGCAATTACGTGAAGGTGTTCTTCGCGTCCGAACTTGCACCCAATACCATGGTCAGCGCGCTCGTGACCGGCTCCGGAGCAGGCGGAGTCGAGGCTATCGCTCAGGGCTCGTCAGGCCGGGGGGTCGGCTGAACTTATGGAACCTGAACGCTTCTACATTGAAACCCACGGCTGCCAGATGAATCTCTACGATTCCCAGTTCATTGCCGAGGTCCTCGCGCGGGCGGGGAGCCAGCCAGCCGAGCGGCCGGGGGATGCCTCGGTGATTCTGGTCAACACCTGCAGCGTGAGGGAGCGTGCCGAAAGGAAGGCGATCTCCCGGTTGCGGGAGTTCGCAGCGCTTCGCAAGCACAACCCGTCGCTGGTCATAGGAGTGGTCGGCTGCATGGCCCAGAGGTTGGGAAGCCGCCTGGCTGAGCGCGAGAGTGGAATCGACCTGGTCGCCGGCTTTGACGCCTACCACACGCTGCCCGACCTGATCCGCGGTGCCCGGCTCCGGCGACCCGTGGTGGCGACTGTGGCAGAGCCGCGGGCCCTCTACTCACTGAGACCCGCCGAGCAGACCACAGTCACGGCATTCGTGACCATAATGCAAGGGTGCGACAACTTCTGCTCCTACTGCATCGTTCCCTACGTTCGTGGGCGCGAGAGAAGCAAGCCACACGGTGACATTCTGGACGAAGTCCGGCGCCTGGTCAGCCGGGGAACCAAGGAAGTCACTTTGATAGGCCAGAACGTCAACTCATACTCGGACGGCGAGGTGGACTTCGCGCGGCTCCTGGAGCTGGCGAATGACATCGAGGGTTTGGAGCGGATCCGCTTTACAACCTCTCATCCCAAGGATCTCACCGTCGGGATCGTCGAGCGAATCCGCGACCTTCCTAGAGTGTGCGAGCATCTTCACTTGCCGCTCCAGAGCGGCTCGGACCGGATGCTGGCGCTGATGAACCGCGGCTACGCCGCAAGCGACTACGCCAAGATCGTTCGATTCGCCCGCCACACTATCCCTGCGCTTGCCGTCACCACCGACATTATGGTAGGGTTTCCTACAGAGGCCGAGGCCGACTTCGAAGGGACGCTTCGCATGCTCGACGAGCTGAGGTTCGACGCTGCCTTCATGTTCAGGTATTCGCCGCGCGAGGGGACCCAGGCCGAGAACCTCGGCGATGACGTGCCCCTGGAGACCAAGACCCGCAGGCTCAATGCGGCGATTGCTCTTCAGAACCGCATCACCGACGAGAAGAAGTCGGCGCTCCTAGGCAAGCAGGTCGAAGTCCTGATCGAGAGGGAAAGCGGCAAGGAGCAGGCCTTCATGCTCGGCCGCACCCGCGAAAACTGGCTTGCCAAGATACCCCGCGAGGGTGTAAGAAAGGGTGAGACAGTGGTCGCGGATGTCATCTCGGCAACGAGGTGGATGCTGTGTTGTGACCATTCTTCCAGAAAGGTAGGAGCCTGAAATGAACGTTTCGAGGGCCATTGCGGCGATTGCCCTGCTGGTGGTGACCATAGCAGTTGTAGCCTTTGCCGTGATGAACCCGGGGGAGCGGGTAGTGATAAACCTCGGGTTCCGGACCTTCTATGACGTCCCCATGATCCTTGCTCTCTTCGTCGCTTTCGTGATAGGAGTGGCGCTTACTCTGCTCTATTGCCTGTACTACTTCATAGACATGGGTCTCAACGTCAGACGGCTCAAGAAGCGAAGCCGAGACCTGGAAACCGAGCTGGTCGCCATAAGGAACCTGCCGATCGAAGAAGCTCTTGATGACCTGAAGCCGGCCGAGGACGCGGAAGGCAAAGGAGTGGCTTTGTGATTACCCTATTGATCATCCTGATACTGTGCGTGCTGGCTGTGCTCTTTCATCGCGTCTGGACCGACATCAACAAGAAGCGCAAACGATCGGCTGGCAAGAACCCCTATGTCGAAGGCATTGCCTGTCTGCTTGATGGAGAGTATGGTCCTGCGCTGGCCGCCTTTCGCGATGCTGTTCGGACCGAGCCCCAGAACGTCGACGCGTATCTGAGGCTGGGAGACGTGATGCGGGAGACCGGAGACGTGGCTAGGGCGATCCAGATCCATCGGGAACTCACGATCAGACCGTCCCTGCCCAAGAGCACTGCGGCCCGGATTCACCTGAGCCTTGCACGTGATTACCGGAAGGCCCAGCGGCTTGACAGGGCGGCCGCAAGCTATGAACAGGCCCTGGAGGCCAAGCCGCGTGACGAGAAGGCGATGGACGAATTGCTCGAGGTTTATGAGGAGCTGGGCGACTGGGACCGGGCCTATCTCATAAGGCGGGATATTTCCAAGGTCAAACGCGTGGATGACACTCGCGCGTTGGCGCTCTATAAGGCTTACGTGGGCAAGTCCTATTTCGACAAACAGAATCTTGAGGCCGCCGAGTCGGCACTGAAGGACGCCCTGAAGATTGACTCCGAGAGTGCTGCCGCGTGTCTTTACCTCGGCGATGTCTATTATGCCCAGGGTTCGATTGATGACGCCATATCATCCTGGCGGCGCATAGTCACGCTGTTTCCATCGATAGCGTACACGACCTTCCGGCGGCTTGAGAAGGCCTTCTACGAGAAGGGCCGGTTCGAGAAGATTGTGGACCTTTACAACGACGTGTTGGAGCGCAATCCAAGCGACGTTCGCACCATGATGACCCTGGCTAATATCCACCGGAAGAAGGGCAACATCGAGGAGGCCCTGAGGCTGTGCAAGACGGCGCTCGAGGCCGAACCGGGCTCGCGCAGGGTGAAGCAGGCCCTGGCGAGGCTATACTATGAGAAGGGCGACATTGAGCAGTCGCTCAGGGCCATGGTCGAAGCTTTCAATGGCTTCTCATCTGACGAAGACCATTACGTCTGCAGCAACTGCAATTACAAATCGAATGAGGTGCTCTGGAGATGCCCCAGGTGCAAGCAGTGGGAGACCTTCCTGTAGTCTTCTTGGCTCGCGGTGGGCACCCGGCCCATTAGCCTCCTGACGTTATGACGCAGCCGCATGAAACGCCCATGATGTCGCAGTACATGAGCATCAAGAAAGACCATCCTGATGCCATCCTGCTCTTCAGGATGGGAGATTTCTACGAGACCTTCTTTGACGACGCCTCAACGGCAGCGAAGGTGCTGGGCATAGCTTTGACATCGAGGTCAAGGGAAGGGGAGAAGAGGATCCCGCTGGCCGGCGTCCCTTACCATGCTGTGGACACCTACGTTGCCAGGCTGGTCCGGGCCGGCTACAAAGTCGCGATCTGTGATCAGGTCGAGAACCCGAAGGATGCCAAGGGGCTGGTGAAGCGGCGCGTCGTCGAGGTGATCACCCCCGGAACCATCACGTCGGCTTTGCTCCTTGACGAGAAGGAAAACAACTACCTACTCGCGATCGTGGGGGAGAAGACCTCCTGGGGTATTGCCAAGGCCGATCTCTCGACGGGGGAATTTACGGTCACCGAAGTGGCGCCATCGGACATGGTCGCTGAGCTGGCCAAGGCTCGGCCAAGCGAATTGCTCTACCCGAAGGACTCAATGCCGGAGGCGATCCTTGCGCGGATAAGGCAGGCCTTGCCGGCAACTGCCCTGACTGGGCTTGAAGACTGGCTCTTCTTGCACGAGTCCGCTTCAGCTACCCTGTGCGACCATTTCAGAGTGGCTAACTTGCAGGGCTTCGGGTGTCAGGACCTGCCGTTGGGTGTGGGAGCAGCTGGCGCGCTCGTCTCTTACCTGAGGCAGACCCAGAAGCGCCTGCTGCCGCATATCTCGAGACTCGCCGTCCAGAGGAATGTGCTGTACATGGAAATTGATGAGGCGTCTTTTTCCAACCTCGAGATCATGGCCCCACTCCATGCCGATGACAAGGACGCCTCTCTCCTGGGCGTACTGGACAAGACGCTGACATCAATGGGGGGCCGGTGCCTGAGAAGATGGCTCAGGGCCCCGCTGGTTTCGGTCGCAGCGATCCGCGGGAGGCTTGAGGCTGTTGACGATCTGGTCGGGGACGACGTGAGGCGCAGGGACCTCCGGTCGACTATCCGGCATGTTGCTGACCTCGAGCGGCTTGTTGGACGAGTCTGTTGCGAGCGGGCCGGACCGAGGGACCTCTTGGCGATAAGGGAATCCCTGATCCATCTTCCGGAGATCAAGCGGATCGTGACTGACTCCAATGCCGCTAAGCTTTCCCAGGCGGCCACGGCTCTGCCGGACCTCAAGGACGTCGAGACTCTGATCGGCATGGCTATACAGGAGGAGGCCCCGGCGGTCTTTAAGGAAGGGGAAGTGATCCGCGAGGGCTTCGACGGACGGTTAGACCAGATGCGGGGGACCTCTCACGATGCCCGCAAGTGGATCCTCGATCTCCAAGCGGCCGAGCGGGAACGGACCGGCATCCCGTCGCTCAAGGTAGGATACAACAAGGTCTTCGGTTATTACATCGAGGTAAGCAAATCCAATCTTAAGAGCGTGCCGCAGGACTACCTCCGCAAGCAGACTCTGGTAGGTGGCGAGAGATTCGTGACCGAGGCGCTGAAGCAGAAAGAGGCGGAGATCCTCGAGGCCGAGGAGAACTCCGCACGTTTGGAAGAAGATTTCTTCAAAGAGGTGCGGCTCAAGGTCGCGGAAGCGACGGGAAGACTCCAGGAAGCAGCCGGCATGATCGCCGAAATAGACGTTCTGGCTGCCTTTGCCGAGGTCGCCAGGGCAGGCAACTACGCAAGGCCCATTCTGGTTGAAGAGCGCAGGGTAGAGATCAGGGAGGGGCGGCACCCGGTGGTGGAGTGCTTCTTGGGAGCGGACCAGTTCGTTCCCAATGACGTCGTCCTGGATGAGCACAATCAGATCTTGGTGATAACTGGCCCCAACATGGCCGGCAAGTCGACCTTCATAAGACAGGTTGCCTTAATCGTCGTAATGGCCCAGATCGGAAGCTTCGTCCCGGCGGCCAGCGCGACCATTGGGATCGTTGACAAGATCTTCACGCGGATCGGTGCAACCGACAGGGTAGCTCGAGGGCAGAGCACCTTCCTGGTGGAGATGATGGAGACCGCCAACATCCTTAACAACGCGACATCTCGGAGCCTCGTGCTGCTGGACGAAGTTGGCCGAGGCACCAGCACCTACGACGGGCTAAGCATAGCGTGGGCAGTGGTCGAGTACCTTCATAACAATGGCCGCTCGAGCCCACTCGCTCTCTTCGCTACTCATTACCACGAGCTAACCGACCTGGCCGGCATCCTCCCGGGCGTCAAGAACTTCAACGTGCAAGTCAAGGAGTACGGTGATAGAATAGTGTTCTTGAGAAAGATCGTGGAAGGTGGCTCCGACCGGAGCTACGGGATTCAGGTTGCGAGGCTTGCAGGTCTTCCCCAGGAGGTCGTCGACCGGGCCAGGGAGATACTTGCCAATCTGGAGGAAGATGAATACAGCGTTGGCAACATCCCGAGACTTGCCCGAGGAGAGCACTCGCCCATACCAGGCGACATCCAGCTGACGCTCTGGGAGACCGAGAAGGAGCTCGCGCGGCGGCTCGCCGAGCTGGACCTGGACAATCTGACTCCGCTTGAGGCTCTGAAAGAGATCGCTGCCTTGAAAAAGCTCGCCTCAAAGAGCGAGGACACATCCGATGCCCAAGATTAAGATCCTGGACCCCAAGACCATCAACCTGATCGCCGCTGGCGAGGTGGTGGAGCGCCCCTCATCGGTGGTCAAAGAGTTGGTCGAGAACGCCATCGACGCCGGGGCCAGTCAGATCACGGTGGAGACCAAGGGCGAAGGCCGGGAAATGATAAAGGTCGCCGATGACGGAATCGGAATGATTGAAGAGGATGCCCGGCTGGCATTTGAGAGGCACGCTACCAGCAAGATCTCTTCGGCTGACGACCTTGAAAGCATAAGAACTATGGGTTTCAGGGGAGAAGCCCTCGCGGCAATCGCGAGTGTCTCCGAGATCGAGTTGGTCACTCGTGCCAACGGGGAAGAAGTCGCTACAAGACTGACCCTGAGGGGCGGCAAGATAGAAGACGTCGGCAAGGCTTCCCGCCCGGTCGGAACTACGGTGAAGGTGACCAACCTCTTCTACAATGCCCCTGCGCGGGCCAAGTTTCTGAAATCCAAGCCAACCGAAGTGCGG
>DATKKY010000028.1:0-4375 GCA_035542695.1 bacterium
TGGCTGATGAGATCATAGAGGGAATCGTTCTCGAGCCCCACCCAAGCCCAGGTCGGGTGCCCGGGGATGTTGCCGGGCGGCCATCCTCCCGGCTGGTTCCAGCCTGAAACCGAGATGCCCAAAGAGTCAAGGATGAAGAGACTCCGCTTGCACAGGCTGTCCCACTCGGCAACCGTGCCGAAGGTCCACGCGAGCCAGTCATCTATGCCGTCGTCCAGAGTATCCACGTGAGTGGCCCACTTGTAGTCGTGGCGGGTGGTGTGGTCCTGAATCTCGTGGCCCGCTGCGTAGATGGCACGGAGCTCCTCGGGTTTGCCGTTGATGCCGAGGTCCGACGCTTCGGTGATGACTGCGAATGTGGCCTTGATGTGCTGTCTTTTCAGGGGAAACAAGAGGCTGTAATCGTAATCGTGGCTATCGTCGAACTCGAGGCTGACGAAGCCCCGGCGATCGACGAACGGAGGTCGGTCAGCGCCACAGGGCGACACGAGCCCAAGGAATGAGACAAGAATGACCACGGCCTGCAGCGTACTTCGCATTCAACACCCTTTGGATAATTATGATATCACACAATCGAGAGGATGTCAATCACACGCGGGCGAAAGCAGAGCTAACACCTTGTATCGTACAGAGATAAGGCACCGGGTATCCCTACGACCGCGACGCGGCCCCTGCCGACAAGCGGGAAGAACCCAGAGGGATACCCCAATTCGGGACTTATGCGAATATTGCCATATGTTTATGTGTTGCCTGCCTACTCCCCTTCTTCCTCCCTCACCACCCTGGCCACATCCACCACCTTGTCGCCCTCGTCCAGATTGATCAGCCGCACGCCCTGAGTCGCCCGGCCAATTACCGAGACGCCCTTGATGGGCACCCGGATCATGGCGCCACCCTGCGACATGATCAAGAGCTCGTCCTCGTCCACCACTTCCTTGAGGGCCACCAGGCGGCCTATCTTCTCGGTGCACCGGAGCGTGATGATGCCCTTGCCGCCACGCCGGGTCACCCGGTACTCGGATATGGGAGACCGCTTGCCGTAGCCGTTCTCGCTCACAACCAGCAGCGTGCCCTCCCGGGCGATCACCACCATACCCACCACGTGATCGTCATCCTCGAGGGTCACCCCTCTCACGCCGCGTGCCGACCGGCCCATAGGCCTCACATCCTGCTCGTGGAACCTGACCGCCTTGCCCCCGCTCTTCGCGAGCACGATATCATTAGTGCCGTCGGTCAGCCGCGCGTCAATCAGGGTATCGCCCTCATCCAGCGTGATAGCAATGATCCCGCCGCGGCGCGGATGCGAGAATGCCGACAATTCGGTCTTCTTGATCACACCCTGCCGCGTAGCCATCACCAGGTAGCGGTCCGGCGGGAATTCCTTGGTAGAAACGAAGGCCGTAATCCGCTCTTCCTTCTCGAGGTCGAGCAGGTTGGCGAAGGCCTTGCCCTTCGAGTATCGGCCGCCCTCGGGCAGCTCATGCACCTTCTTCCAGTAGCACTTGCCGCTGTTGGTGAAGAACAGGATGTAGTCGTGAGTCGATGCCACGAACAGGTGCTCGACGAAATCTTCCTCCTTCGTCTCCATCCCCACCACGCCCTTGCCACCTCGGTGCTGCCTGCGGTAAAGCGTGACCGGAGTGCGCTTGATGTAACCGCCATGGGATATGGAAATCACCATGTCCTCTTCAGCGATCAGGTCCTCGACATTGAAGTCCTCGGCAGCCGCATCAACAATCTCGGTGCGCCGCGCGTCGCCATACTTCTCCTTGAGCTCCTTGAGTTCGTCCTTGATGATACCCATCTGCATTGCCAGGCTCGCCAGGATCGCCTTATAGTGCTCGATCCGCTTGATCACCTCAAGATACTCATCGTCGATCTTCTTCCGCTCCAACCCCGTCAGGCGCTGAAGGGTAAGGTTGAGAATGGCGTTGGCCTGGATCTCGGAGAGTTTGAAGCGTCGCATCAAGGCATCCCGGGCGGCGTCAACCGTAGGCGACTTCTTTATCAGGTCGATTACCGCATCTATGTTGGCGAGCGCGATCTTGTAACCCTCGAGAATGTGCGCTCGCTTTTCAGCAGCATCAAGATCAAACCGGGTGCGCCGCAGGATCACTTGGTGTCGGAACTTGACGTATTCCTGGAGCAACCCCTTGATCGTGAGGATGCGGGGCTCAATATCGACCAGGGCCAGCATGATCACGCCGAACGTGGTCTGCATCGGCGAGTGCTTGTAGAGCTGGTTCAGAACCACCGTGGACTGCGCGTCTCGCTTGAGTTCGATCACGATCCGCATGCCCTCACGGTCGGATTCGTCCCGCAGGTCCCCCACGCCTTCGATCTTTCCGTCGCGCACCATCTCGGCGACGCGCTCGATCAAGGCCGCCTTGTTGACCGTGTAAGGAATCTCGGTGACAATGATCCGCTCGCGGCCGGCCTTGGTGGTCTCGAGGAAGGCCCGCGCCCGGACGGTCAAGAGCCCGCGCCCGGTGGTGTAAGCGTCCTTGATCCCCTGCCGTCCGTAAATGATCCCGCCCGTCGGGAAGTCCGGGCCCTTGATGTGTTCGTGGATCTCTTCGTCCGTGATTTCGGGGTTGTCGATCAGCGCCACGATGCCGTCCACAACCTCGCCCAGGTTGTGCGGCGGAATATTGGTCGCCATGCCCACCGCGATGCCGGAGGAGCCGTTGCACACCAGGTTCGGGAACCGGCCAGGCAGCACCGTGGGCATCTCGCGGGTCTCGTCGTAGTTGGGCGTGAAATCCACGGTGTTCTTTTCGAGATCAGCGAGCATCTCCATAGCGGGGCCCGCCATCCTGGCCTCGGTGTATCTCATGGCCGCCGGCGGGTCACCGTCGATCGAGCCGAAGTTGCCCTGGCCTTCGACCAGTGGATAGCGCATGTTGAATTCCTGGGCGAGCCGAACCAGCGTCGGGTATATCACCTGCTCCCCGTGGGGATGGTAGTTACCCGAGGTGTCGCCGCAGATCTTGGCGCACTTGCGGTGCTGCGCTCCAGGCGAGAGGTTGAGATCGTTCATCGCTACCAAGATGCGCCGCTGAGACGGCTTGAGGCCGTCGCGGGCGTCGGGCAGCGCCCGGGAGACGATCACACTCATCGAATAGTCGATGTAGGAGCTCTTCATCTCGTCTTCTACATAGACCGGAATTATCCTCTCGCGTCCTGTTTCCATTGCTCTACCTCTGATCTCGATGCCGATTCATTGGCCCTTCCTTTGGCCACTCTGGTGATTTTGCTTTGGAGGCTCAGGGCTTGATTTTGCTTGCTCTAAATCTAACCAAGACTACGCCAGGAGGCCCGTGCTGTCAATACCTAAGAGGCAGCCGCGGTGGCCTCTGCGAGGTGGCTTGCGCCGCCGCGCTCGGCTTTCTAACTCATAGCTTCCTTACGGGCGGCCGCCGGCCATTTCTCAATGGCGTACCGCAGAGCAGTTCTGGGCATCTCGTCCTTGTGGGCCATAACGAACTCGCGGACCTCTGGGAAGGACTTGGCGCCGGCTTCCTTGAGCATCCAGCCGTAACCTTTCTGCACCAAGTCTTCGCTGTCGGCGAGCAAGACTTCGGCAGTCGCGAGCACCTCCTGGATCAGCATGCCCCGCCTTGCCGGGACTACGAGCGAAACCGCAGCCGCCCGCCGTCTCCACATGTTCCTTGACCGCGCCCACCTCTTGGTCTTGGCCGCAAGCTCGGGGAAACGCGCCACAAGAACCCCGATGACGCCGCAACAGAGGCCGTCGCAGTCCGCCCAGCTCGCGACATACTGGTCCAGCCACCTCTCGAAGCGGGCGAAGTCTGTCGGCTCGCACTTGGGCGCAATCTTGCCGGCCCACTCAGATGCGAAAAAGCGCATATATCGCTGGTGGCTGGCCAGCAGCCCCTCACATACCTCGAGAATCGCATCTTTGCTGAGCGGCTTCACAAGGGTCCAAACCTTGCTCGATATCTGCCGCAGCACCGACGTCCTGAGGCCCACCGGATTCTCGAGTTTCTCCTTGAAGAATTGTTGGTAGTTGACTCGGTTGGCGGGCTTGTCGGCAGCCCTGAGCTCAGCAAGCAAGGTCTTAAGTATGCCGCCTGCCAGCGAACCTCCCGACTGCGGCTTGCGTTGCGGCTTGTGGGGCTTGTTTGGCATTTCCGGCCTCGGGGGTCACGGTTCTGGCCGCTTGACTGCGCGGCGCTCGTTCAAGCCATAACCGCAATGCAACCGCTTGTCAACAGCCGGCTCGCCTTTTATAATCTATTCCTGACAACTCCAGGGGTCCGAGATGGCGCAGAAGGATTACTATCAGGTGCTCGGGGTGGCCGAGTCAGCGACCACCGACGAGATCAAGAAGGCCTACCGCAAGCTCGCCAAG
>DATKKY010000029.1:0-4251 GCA_035542695.1 bacterium
GGCATCTACTTCGCGGTGATCAGATCATCCGCCGGCGTCGAAACTGCCAAGGTGGTCCTGGTAAGATAGCCTCCGCTGGCTCCAGCTCGCGTCAGGTGGGTTGCTGCAGCTTGGCCTGCTCTTCGTACAGGGCGAAGTAGAGGCCGTGCTGTTCCATTAGTGTTCCGTGGGTTCCTTCCTCGGCTATGGTTCCACCGTCAAGAACAAGAATCCGCCCGGCGCCCGAAATCGTGGAGAGCCGGTGAGCTATCATTATCGAGGTTCTGCCGGCCATTGCGTGCTCGAGCGCGGTCTGGAGCTGCTTCTCAGCCCTGGAGTCCAGCTGAGATGTAGCTTCGTCCAGCACCAGCACAGCGGCATTCCGCACGATCGCACGGGCGAGCGCTATGCGCTGGCGTTCCCCGCCACTCAGGCAAACCCCTCGCTCTCCGACCTGGGTTTGGAGGCCTTGCGGCAGGGCCTCGGCGAAGTCGCTTACGCCCGTGACCCTGGCGGCGTGCTCGACCTCGGCAGCTGAGGCATCCTCGTTGCCGAATTCGATGTTCTCCCGGATAGTCGCATTGAAGAGGAAGGTATCCTGGGAGACCAGGGCAATGTGCTGCCGCAAGTCTGATAGCTTAAGGCCTGCGATGTCCGTGCCGTCCAGCCTGACTCGTCCCTCCAGCGGATCGTAGAACCTCATCAGAAGCGCCACCAAGGTGGTCTTGCCGCAACCGCTCCGTCCCACAATGGCCACGCGCTCGCCGGGAGCGATACTCAGACTCAGGTGGTCGAGTACCGGCTTGCCGCCATCATAGGAGAAGACCACATCCTCGAAAGCAACTTCGCCCCGAGCCTTCGCCATCTCGGCGGCGCAGGGTTTGTCCCTCACTGTAGGTGCAACCGTCAGGATCTCGTCCAGGCGGGTGAAGGCCGCGGCCGACTCCTGGAGCTGGACGTTTACGTTGAAGAGCTTGTTGATGGGGCCGTAGAGCTGCCCCAGATATGCCCAGAAGGCCATCAGGGTCCCAATGGTGACCGCTTCCCTGAGCACCAGCAGCCCCCCGTACCACATTATGAGCAGCGTGCTTATGGAGCTCACCACAAAGCCGATCTGGATTGCCGAGTTGGAGAGCACGCCCAGCCAGACCCTGGCAAGCAGGAATTCGGAGAGCTTGGAGCCGAACCTTCGGACCTCCGATTGCTCCCGATTGAACGCTCTGATCTCCTTGATGCCCGACACCGATTCCTGCAAGGCCGATGAGATCTCGGCATGCTTCACCATAGTGAGGTAGGAAGTGCCCCTCAGGCGTCGGTTGAAGAACCTTATCACCAAGACATAGAGCGGGATCGAGACCATGCCCACCAGGGTCAGCCGCCAATTCATGTAGAGCATGATTGCGAAGATCGCTATCAAGGTGCAGGTCTGGATCACTAGGTCCAGCAGCACCGCCGACACCACGCCTCCTATGGTGCTAACATCATTAAGCACTCGGGACATGATCCTGCCCGTGCCCTGGTCGGTGAAGAATCTGAAAGGCGCAGTGAGCAGGTGGGAGAAAAGCACCCGGCGGACATCGCGCACGATATTCTGGCCCATCACGTTGAAGAGATAGCTGGTCAGGAAGTTAAAACAGGCGCTGGCGATGAAGATCGCAAGGCTGGCAAGCACCACCGGCACGAGCAGGCCTGCCTGTTTCTTGAGTATCACATCATCGATCAGGTACCGCCAGACCAGCGGGATCGCGAGCGTGAGCACAATGCCGGCGATCATCGACAGCGATGTCTGGATTTGCCTGCCCTTATACGGCCGGAGCAGGGCGAAGATCCTCGCGAGGTTCTCACGCGTAGTCATTTGCTTTCTTCCCGGGACGGCCGGACTCGCCGCTGGCCAGCCGGTCGAAATCAACTCCTTGGGTTCTGAGGACGGCGGCGATCAATTGCCTGGAGGCAGCGACCATGCGATCGGCGCCGCGGGCGGGGGATGGCACCCGCAACTCCGGCTCCGCTGTAAGGGTGACGCCGGGGTCAGTCAGGATCTCCGAGACCTTTGAGAAAGTCCTCTTGGCCTTGAGGATCGCCCGAAGCTCGAGGGCCATGAGCATTGAGGCGTTGGCATTGAGCAGGGTGATCGGCCCAACCGGGCCCTGCGGCCGAGCCTCTCGGGCCGCCGAAGCGAAGTCGCGCATTACCGCCGAGTAGAAGGAGGGCCGCGTTCTCATGGCTTCGCGAGCTCGCTCCCGGAGCGGACTGAGGTCACTCTCTTCGGTGATGGGTACGGCACCTCTGAGCTTGTGAAGCAAGTGGAACTGAGCCCAGGTGGCGGCGCCGTGCCTCACCGCCGTCACCATCTCCCGATAGGGCACAATGCTTACCTCGACTCGCCGCGGAACAGGTGCGATCCCCGGCAGGAAGTGCAGGTCCCTCAGATCGTCACGGCGCGATACGGCAAGCACGTGAATGTCAGGAGATGACGGCTCTCCTGACCGGTCGAAAGGACCACAGAGGTAGATGCCGGCCGCGTCAACACGTTGATCAAGCAGCCGTTGGATGGCTGGGGGGTCTGGATTCACTTCCGGGCCTCTTCCACAAGATAGCGTGCCAGCGCCTGGCTTACCGGCAGACCGGTCTGGGCCTCGAAGTTCCTGAAGAAGGGAGCGGGGTTGCATTCCAGGACGTAGACCTTGCCCGAGGCCTCATCCACGAGGAGGTCAACCCCCGCGAAGATCATACCGAGGGCTTGACAGGCCCTGACGGGCACGTCCCGCTGGCGTGGCTCTAGATCATAAGGTTTCATGGCGACAACATCGCGCCTGGAGTCGGCTTCGCCCGGGGCCGAGATCGTTTCGCAAGTCCCAATCAGCCGGCCGGCCAGCACGAAACTGCGCAGCATTCGGCCCGTGATTTCACGCTGCACGAGCACAGGCCTCTTCCTCAAGTCCTCCCGGGCTGCCTCCAGAGCTGCCTCCGGGAATCGGGTTACGAAGCCGCCCGTGAGGGGCTTGGCAACCGCGGGAAAGCGTTTAACAAATTCCCTCATCGCAAAGACATCGTTAGCCGCGATGAACTCAGGAACCTCAAGGCCGCAACCCGCAAGCTTCCAGTATTGGAACACCTTCAGTTTGTGATAGAAGGCGGTCTCATATGGGTTCACCACCGGCTTGAGCTCGTTCAAGATCTGAACCACAGACTCTGAGAATGACATCACCTCCCGCTCGTTGGTAATGTAAGTGTTGAACTTCTCGAAGTAGTCGGCCCACTCTTCCTCAGTCAGCTGCTTCTGGGGGAAAGGACTGAAGTAGCTCAGTTGCCGAAGGTAAAAGGCGTCCAGGGAAGCGAGATCGATATCGTCATACCGAATCCGGATATCAGACAGACTGGCCAGCGTGAATCTCGGGAACTGCGTGAAATCAAGGACAACCGCCTGGGCTCCAAGATCCTCGATTCGCTGCTTCAGCAGCTCTACCTCGGGATCGTCATCATTGCCGATAAGCCCGATTCTGCGGTTCTTCACTTTGATTCCCCCAGCGATATTAGCCTCTCAGCGATCCTACTCGAACACCGCTCACCCGTCACCTCTTCGAATTCGCTGATCCGAGGCGATGGAAGCACGTCAAGCACCCTTATGCCGCCAGGATAGGGGGCCAGGTGGACCTCAGCGACGTCCAGGTCCAAAACAGCGCTCGCCCGCTCGGCAAGCTCGGCTGCAGCCTCAGGCAGCAGAGCAGCCTTCGAGAGTCCGTTTTCGACGATCATCATGCGGGAACGGTGGGACGATTTGACAGCGGCCACCCGCCAGATTTCTCTGGGCAGCTCGCACGTGAGGGAAATGATGTCGCTCAAATCGTACGGGAACGACGGGACGTCGTAGTAATAGTCCTCGCCGATTCGCAGCCGCTTGGCGAGCGTGCCAGCTCCACTTGCCCAAGCAAGCCGGTAGGCCGCTACCGGCAGCCCTTGCCGGCTCAGGCGGGCGAGGGCTGGAAGCCTCAGGCGACATGCCAGCAAAGCCCGAGGCGAGTTGACGACCGGGCTCGCATCTTCGACGCACAGCTCCAGGCTCATCTGGAAGGCCAGGTTCTCCACCTCAGATCGCTCAAACTCAATGTAGCGGTCCCTCAGGGCGACCCATATGTCCTTGCCGAATTCGCCCCGAAAGAACCGGTCCCTCAGGTCGAACTCGTGAACATAGAAGCATCCGAAGTCTGAGAGTTCCGTGTGGTCGAACTCGAGCCTTTCGCGGGCGGTTTGGGCGGTGGCACCCCGGGCATC
>DATKKY010000030.1:0-4306 GCA_035542695.1 bacterium
AGGCATTGGTGAACACCGCCGGCGGGCTCTTCGCCGCCATCACCGGCATCGTTGCTTACAACTACTTCGTAACCCGGGTCGATGATTTCACTTACACTATCGACGAAGCAGCTTACAGCATTATGCAGACGCTGACTAGCAAGTACGAGAAGTAGGAGAGGAGAGGCGAGAGACATGCCCAAGAAGCCAAAGAAAGGTCGAGTGGGTATCAGGATTGATATGACACCCATGGTTGACGTGGCTTTTCTCCTCTTGACCTTCTTTATGCTGACAACCCAGTTCCGTCCTCCTACGGAGGTGGACCTGATCCTGCCGGACTCCCACTCGGCGATCAAACTGCCGGAGTCTGATGTGATCACGGTCAGCGTCAACAAGGAGGGGCGCATATTCATGGGGGTGGACTCCCAGATTCTGCGTGCCGCGCTCTTCGGAGAGGAGAACAAGCTCCGATTGGATCTCCCGGTCGACAAGGCGGATCTGGAGCAGAAGCTGATCCAGGCCCGCGTCAAGAACCCCAAGCTTAGGACTGTTCTCAAGTGCGACAGGGATGCCGAATACGGTCTGATAATGGATGTGATGGACATCCTTGAGAAGGTCAATATCACCCGTTTCAACTTGGTCACTAACCTAGAGACCACAAGTTGATACTTGAGGAGGTAGAACATGGGTGCCGTAGGTGAGGTTGCCCCGCGCTCCGACAAGCGCAAGGGCAAGAAGCGGCGCAAGGGGAGACGGGTAGGGATACGGATTGACATGACCCCAATGGTGGACGTCGCATTCTTGCTGCTTACTTTCTTTATGCTCACAACGGTCTTCAGTGCCCCGCAGACCATGGAGATAAACCTGCCACCCAAGGACGTGCAGGTGGAGATAGCCGAGAATAACCTGCTGACCCTGCGCGTGATGGAGGATGGGTCGATCTACTGGAACATAGGGATTGAGCACCCGCAGAAGATTGAGTTTGCCAAGCTGCGCGACTTCCTGCAGCAGAGGAACAGCTCCAATGCGAAGCTGGTCACGCTGATTAAGATCGACAGGAAAGCCAAGTACCACTTCATGGTCGACATCTTGGATGAGATCCAGCTGGCTAATGTGACACGTTTCAGCCTGGCGCCGATGCTTGACCAGGATATTAAGGAGGTGGAAAAGGTGCTATGAAGAAAATCGCGACTTTCGACGATTTTCTGAGCCTGTTCCCCTACGGGGCGTCCGAGCTGAAGAGGGAGTTCCAGAAGTATTTGACGATAGCCCTCGTGATTTCAGTGGGCATACACTTGGCCTTGGTAGGGAGCTACTTCCTCGGCAAGTTCACGCACAAGGAGGAGGCCCCGACGGGCATCGTGGTTCACTTCACCAAATATCAGGACTTGGGGCCGCCCCCGTCGATAGCCGAGCAAGCCGCCCCGCCCGCTATGTCCGTTGCGGTGCAGGCGGCAAGGCCGACGGTCGGAGTACCGGTGCCGGTTCCCGAGACCGAGGCTAACACTGAGGCGACCATTGCGACTCAGACGCAAATGAGTCAGATGCAGCCTGTGAGCAACATTGGGACGGGTAGCGACTCGCTGGTTGTGACTGCGGTTCCCGAGGCCGAGCCGTCGATGGACGAGTTCGTCGCGGTGGAAATTGAGCCCGTCGCCATCGTTCAGGTGAAACCGAATTACCCGGAGATGGCGCGGCGGGCAGAGGTCGAGGGAACAGTCTATATCAAGGCGCTGGTTGACAAGGAAGGCAAGGTCAAGAAGGCAGTGCCGGTGGAAGGGCCGGAGATCTTCTATGATGAAGCCGTCAGGGCCAGTATGCAGTGGGTCTTCAAGCCTGCCATCCAGCATGATCAGCCGGTGTCGGTGTGGGTTGTAATACCGTTCCGCTTCAACGTTAAAGACTAGGTTCGGCAGAAGCTATAGAGCCGCCTGCTCGTTTCCGGGTGGCGGCCTGTGGACAAGGAGGGACGTGGAACGCGTCCCTTTTTTGTTCATTTGGCCGCCTTTCCAGCCGATACAAAAGCTTGCAACGTGGGGTCCGCGTCTAATATACTTCCGGCCCGGTGGACCTCAAGCAACGGATGCGCGAATCCAGGGATCTGGTGGGCCTGAGCGCGTTGGGACTTGGGCTGGTGTTCTCAACGTTTATCGGCCTTGCGATCGGCCTGTGGCTGGACAAGGTGCTGCACACCAAGCCCTTTCTGACGTTGGCATTTCTTGTACTTGGGATAGTTGCAGGATTCGTCAACATCTTTAGAGGTGTAAGACGGGGGAACAAGGATTGTTCGCCAAGGGAGTGATCTACGGAGCACTGGTTGGCTGTCTCAACCTGCTGCTCCTTTACTTTGTGTTGAAACACATGATGTTCAAGACCAAGAAGTTCGCTGCGGTTGCGTTCGCGGCGTCCTTCGCCGGGCGCTACGCCATTCTGGGGGCGCTGGTCTATTTCTTTCTGAAGTTCAAGTGGGGCAGCCCGCTCGGCCTACTGGTCGGCCTGGCAGTCGGCCTCGTGATCTCGGTGGTATGGAGAACCAGGGGCAATGACGGAACTACCGGAAGCAGTTAATATCCAAATCGGCATCATACCGAAGATCCTCTTGATGAGCTGGCTCACCATTGCCCTCGTCTTGGTGCTCTCGCTGTTTGCAACGCGCAGGCTTTCAATCGTGCCCCGGAAGCTCCAGGCTGTCCTTGAGATGGGACTGGAATTCGTCTATGGCCTGGTGGATTCGGTAGCCGGGAGCGAAGGCAAACGGTACTATCCTCTCTTCGTTGGGCTCTTCCTATACATCTTCGTGGGGAACCTTCTGGGCCTCGTGCCGGGGCTCACGGCGCCTACAAGCAACCTCAACATGACTGCATCTCTCGCCATCGTAGTCTTCATCAGCACCCACTACTTCGGGATCCGCAGGCAGGGGCTCGTGGGGTACTTGAAGCACATGACCGGCGAGGTGCCCTGGTGGCTCAAGCCCTTCATGTTCGTTATTGAGATCATAAGCAATCTTGCAAGGCCGCTCTCGCTTTCCTTCAGGCTATTCGGCAACATGATGGCTAAGGAAGTGCTCCTGGGCGTGCTTGCCATGCTTGTGGTGCTCTTCCTGCCTTCCAAGAGCCTGATGCAGAGGGCCCTCACAGCCGGGCCGTTTCTGGTCCTGCCTTTCATATATCTGCTGGGCATGCTGATAAGTTTCATCCAGGCATTCATCTTCACGATCCTGGCCATTTTTTACATAGGCAGTGCAATAGAGGTTCACGATGAGGTCGAAGACCACGGAAGGAGGCAGTAGCAATGAGGACGTACTTGGTGTTCTCGATTTTGGTCGCGATGCTTGCGGGGATGGCCGGATTTGCTATGGCTGCAGGAGAGCCGGCAGCACCCGGAGGTGGCGGCCATGCAGTGCTGTCAGGCGGATTCGGGTGGTTCTTCACCGCGGTTAGCGTGGCATCGGTGCTCGGGCTTGCTATCGCCGCAGCGGGCTGCGGCATCGCCCAGGGCAATGCTGTGGCGAGAGCCGTGGAGAGCATCGCGCGGCAGCCTGAGTCGGCGAGCCGGATACTGACCGCCTCGATGATCGGTCTGGCATTTATCGAGTCGCTGACCATCTACGTTCTGGTGATCGCGCTGATCCTGATCTACGCGAACCCGTTCGTTCAGTATATCGTCGGGTGAATCGAGGGCAACCGCGGCACGGTCCTGGGCTTGGCGGGACCTTGACGACAGGAAGATACCGGTGATCCTATGATACAGATAAACGGATGGTTGCTGCTCGCTCAGATCGCCTCGTTCCTCGTGGCGCTCTTCATACTGTGGAGGTTCTTCTGGGGCCCGCTCACGCAGATGATCGAAAAGCGTAGAAGCGACATCACCAAAGACATCGAGGGCGCCAAGAGCGGCAGGGAGGAAGTGGAGAGGGTCAAGCAGCAGTACCAGGCGGAGCTCTCAGAGATAGAGAGCCGGGCCAAGAAGATCCTGGACGCGGCGACAGCCGACGGGCAGGTGGCTCGGGAAGAGATCCTGAAGGCTGCCCAGGAGCAGGCCAGAGCGTTTCTTGACAACGCCAAGGCTGAGATTGCTGTGGAGCGGGATCTCGCAATGACTCAGATGAGGAAGGAAACCGTCGATCTTGCGGTCCTGATCGCGGAGAAGATCCTGAAACAGTCGGTGGACCAGGGCACCAGGGAGAGAATGCTGAGCGAGTTCATAGACGGACTCAAACATGGGTAGCGACACAGCGTATCATTTCGCGATATCGCTCTTCAGGACAGCCAAGAAGACTGGCGAGTTGTCACGGATCCAGGGAGACCTGGAGAGGATGGTCGGCCTG
>DATKKY010000031.1:0-4197 GCA_035542695.1 bacterium
GACCAAGTGCGGAGCGCAGGATTGATGGTGCCGGGAGGGGGACTTGAACCCCCACGGGCGAACCCATACGCCCCTCAAACGTACGTGTCTACCAATTCCACCATCCCGGCACGTAAGCTGGATTGCGTTCCCCTTGCTAACGACCTTGCGGCGCTCCCTGCGGCTGGCTCTGACCGGCCGGGGCCTCAGCCGCCGGGCGCGTGCCCTGGTTGCCCAGAGCGCTCCTAGCCTTGCCCCCCTTCGGAAGCAGGCTCAAACCGATCGAGGTCAGCATGAAGAGCACGGCAAGCACACCGGTGGCCTTGGCAAGCACGCTGCCAAAACCCTTGCCTCCGAAAACGGACTCGCCGCCACCTCCACCGAAGACGCTCGCCAGACCAGTACCCTTTCCCGTCTGAAGCAGCACCACGATGATCAGGCCGACGCAGACCAGAACATGAAACGCTGTCAAAACGCCTAACATTACTTCTTGTCCCCTCCCATCCTGTAGCTGACTATCTTCACGAAGCTCGAGGCTTCGAGGCTTGCGCCTCCAACAAGGGCGCCGTCGATGTCAGCCTGTGCCATCAGCGCATTTATGTTGTCACCCTTCACACTCCCACCATACTGGATTCTTACCCTTAAAGCAACCTCTAAGCCGTGCAGGTCGATCAGGACATTACGTATAAAGGCGTGCACCTCCTGGGCCTGGTCAGGGGTGGCGGTCTTCCCGGTGCCGATCGCCCAAACCGGCTCGTAGGCTATTACCGACGAGAGCATTTCGTCGGCAGACAGGCCTCGGAGCGATCCCAGCACCTGGCCCCTCACAACATCCCTGGTGGTGCCGGCTTCCCGCTCCTCAAGTCTCTCGCCGACGCAGACGATGGGAGACACCCCCGTGGCCAGCAAAGCCTTGGCTTTGCGCGAGACCCCCTCATCGGTCTCACCGAAGTAGGTTCTTCTCTCGGAGTGCCCGACAATCGCATACTTGCAGCCCAGGTCAGCGAGCATGGCCGGCGAAATCTCGCCGGTGAAGGCTCCCTCCTGCTCCCAGAAGCAATTCTGGGCGCCTAGTCCCACTCTACTGCCCTTGAGGATCTCACCCACCGCCGCGAGAGAGCCGAACGCCGGACAAAGCACGATATCCAGGTCTGCGGTCAGGTTGACGCTGGCGTTCCGGATGTCCAGGGCCAGCTTCCGCGCCTCGCCAGTGGTTTTGTACATCTTCCAATTGCCCGCGATTATCGGGCGTCTAGTTTCCGCTTTCACGACGTTCCACCCCTCTTGGAAAGCGCGAGTATGCCCGGCAACTCCTTGCCCTCCACAAACTCCAGCGAGGCGCCGCCTCCAGTCGAAATATGGGTAATCTGGTCCTTGACCCCGGCTTTGGCCACCGCGCTAGCGGTATCGCCTCCACCGATAACTGAGACCGCGCCACCGGCAGTAGCCCGAGCAACGGCGCGAGCTACCTCAGTTGTGCCCCGCGCGAAATCTTCGATCTCAAAGACACCAACTGGGCCGTTCCAGAATATGGTGCGCGCCGCTGCAATCTTCTCGCAGAATCTGATTATAGTTTTCGGCCCGATATCCGCTATGGCAAACCCGTGCGGCACAGGTGCGGGTCTCTCGCCCAGTACCGTATCAGCTCCTGCTGCAATCTTGCTCGCCGCAATGAAGTCCACCGGAAGCACGAAGTCAGCGCGGCAGGACTTGGCAGCGCCGATGGTCTCCGCGGCCACGGCGAGCGCAGCGTCTTCCACAAGCGAGGAGGCGACCTCCAAACCCGCCGCCTTGAGGAAGGTGTTGGCCATGCCGCCGCCTATCAGCAAACCCTCGACCTTGTCCATCAGGTTCCTAATCACGCCGATCTTGTCGGAGACCTTCGCGCCGCCCAGGATCGCAACCAACGGCCTGACGGGATCGACCAACAGCTTACCCAGGAACTCTATCTCTTTCTCCATCAGCAGCCCCGCGACCGCCGGACGGACCAGCCGGGCAACGCCTTCGGTCGAAGCGTGGGCCCGGTGAGCAGTCCCAAAGGCATCGTTGACGTAGATATCGGCTAGTGAGGCCAACTGGCGCGCGAAGCCGGGGTCATTCGCTTCCTCTTCGGGATGAAACCTCAGGTTCTCAAGCAGGAGTACTTCGCCGGCGGGAAGGGCTCCCGCCATCTCCCGGACATCGTCGCCGACACAGTCAGGGGCCAGGCGGACCCTGAGATTCAGGCAGCCCTCCAGGACCTGCCGGACCGGCTCGAGTGAGTATTCCGGCACCCGTTTGCCCTTGGGCCTGCCGAGATGAGATGCAAGAACAGGCCTGCCGCTCTGGCCGAGGACATGCTTAATCGTCGGCAGCGATGACCTGATCCGGAAATCGTCCCCGACCTCGCCATCCTTGGTCAGTGGGACATTGAAGTCAACCCTGATGAAGGTGCGTTTCCCGGCGAAGTTAACGTCCTTCAGGGTCATCACACCCTGAAAATACGGTGCCCCGGCCAAGATCCTACCTCCCGGCAATCAGCCTCATCATGTCAACCATCCGGCTGGAATAGCCCCACTCGTTGTCGTACCACGCGAAGACCTTGACCATGGTTCCACCGCTCACGTCGGTCAGCAGGGAATCCACTATCGACGAATGGGGGTTGCCGACGATGTCCTGCGACACCAGCTCGACCTCTGAATACTCAAGGTAGCCCTTCAGAGGCCCGCTTTCGCTCGCCTTCTTTAGAGTCGCATTGACCTCGTCCCTGGTGGTAGGCTTGGAGACCTCGACTGCGATGTCGCAGATCGATCCGTCTGCCACCGGCACCCTGAGCGAGATGGCCCCCATCTTGCCTTTGAGCTCGGGGATCACCAGGCCTATGGCCTTGGCCGCGCCGGTCGAGGTCGGGATTATGGAAGTGAAAGCCGAACGGGCTCTACGCAGATCCTTGTGAGGAAAATCCAGGATCCGCTGATCATTGGTAAAGGCATGAACCGTGGTCATCTCGCCGCGAAGGATGCCGAAGGCATCATTCAACACCTTGACCACTGGGGCAAAGCAGTTGGTGGTGCAGGAAGCCGTCGAGACCACGAAATGCTTCGACGGATCAAACTTGTGGTCGTTGACCCCCATCACTATGGTGAGGTCGTTCTCGCGGGGGCTCTTGAAAGGCGCCGAGATGATCACTCGCTTGGCGCCGGCCTTGAGGTGCATTTCAGCGTCTTCAGGCTTGGTGAACTTGCCTGTGGATTCGATCACGACGTCCACCTTGAGGGCACCCCACGGCAGCTTCAGCGGGTCCTTCTCGCTGGTCACTTTGACTTCGACGCCGTCGACCCGGATTGCCTCGCCAGCGGCTTCCACCTTTCTTGGCCATATTCCGTGCACGCTATCATACTTCAGCAAATGGGCAAGCGTCTTGGCATCGGTCAGGTCGTTGATGGCGACCAACGTGAAATCCGGATGGCCAAAGGCCTGCCTGAAGACCAACCGCCCGATCCTTCCAAACCCGTTAACGGCCACTCTTATCGGCATCGTCTGCCCTCCCTCAGAACGCTTATGACTTGCCCGCGCTTCCGAATATCTCCATCTTGCGCTTTACGACGTCCCTGATCGCATCCCGGCTTTGCCCAAGAATCTTGCGGGGGTCGAAAACCTCAGGCTTCTCCGTTAGCAGCTCGCGCACCGCTCCGGTGAAGGCCAGTCTAAGATCGGTATCGATATTTATCTTGGCTATGCCTCGGGCTATCGCACCTTTGATAGCTTCCTCGGGCACTCCCTTCGCTCCCGGAAGCTTCGCGCCGTACTTGGCAGCCCTCGCCAGGACGTCCTCGGGGACCGAGGATGCGCCGTGGAGCACCAAAGGGATCGGCACCCTGCGGCTAATCTCAGCGAGCCTGTCGAGATCCAGCTTAGGATCACTCTTGAACTTGTACGCACCGTGAGAGGTTCCGATAGCAACCGCCAGCGAGTCGCAACCCGTACGCTCTACGAACTCCTGAGCCTGGGTGGGATCGGTCAGGAATGCCTCGCGCTCATCCACCTTGACCTTGTCCTCAATGCCCCCCAGCCTGCCAAGCTCCGCCTCCACCGGCACACCAGCCATGTGGGCGATCTCGACGACCTTGGCCGTTGTGGCCACATTGGCCGCGTACTCAAGCTTGGAAGCGTCGATCATTACCGAAGTCCAGCCGTGACGGATGCACTTGACCACCACGTCCAAACCGGCGCCATGAT
>DATKKY010000032.1:0-13402 GCA_035542695.1 bacterium
GTGATCGCACTCGTCAGCGTCGTCTTACCATGATCTATGTGCCCTATCGTCCCCACGTTCAAATGCGGCTTCGTCCTCTCAAACTTCGCCTTCGCCATCGATCCTGACCTCCTAAGCGCTTCCGGCGCTCAGACCATACCCTCTATCCGTGCCGTCATTTTCTCAGCTATCTGTCTTGGCACTTCATCGTAGTGAGAGAACTGCATCGTAAAGAGCGCCCGGCCCTGGGTAGCGGACCTCAGGGCGGTCGCATATCCGAACATCTCCGAGAGAGGCACCGTCGCCTTGACCACGTGGCCGTCCGCCCGCGGGAAGCTGCCTCCAACCCGGCCCCGCCGAGCACCGAGATCGCCTACCACGTCGCCGACGAAATCCTCCGGCACCACCACCTCGACGCTCATTATGGGCTCCAAAAGCACCGGCTTGGCGTGGAGCAACGCGTCGCGCACCGCTATCGCCGAAGCGATCTTGAAGGCCACGTCGGTCGAGTCCTGCTCGTGATAGGCCGCCGCCAGAAGCTTGGCTCTCACATCAACCATGCGATAGCCCGCCAGCACACCGCTCTCCAGCGAGTCATGAACGCTGTCCTCGATGCCCACGAGCAACGCGTCCGGCAGCGTGCCCGGCTCCGCGAAGTTGAAGAACTCGAAGCCCTTGCCCCGAGGCAGGGGATCCAACTCGATCGTGACCTCGGCAAACTGACCCTTCCCGGCCGTCTGCTTCGCGAACCGGCCGTCGGCCCGCGCCGTCCGAGTGATGGTCTCTCGGTAGGAAACCTGGGGCTTGCCAACCTTGGCCTTGACGCCGAACTCCCGTATCATCCTGTCCACCAGGATATCCAGGTGCAGTTCGCCCATCCCCGAGATCACCGTCTGCCCAGTCTCTTCATCTATTCTCACTTTGAACGTGGGATCTTCGTCCGCCAGCCGCTCCAGCGCCGATTCCATCTTCTCCTGGTCCGCCCGGGATTTCGGCTCGATTGCAACCGTGATCACCGGCTCCGGGAAGGTCATGGTCTCGAACACTATGGGATACTTGGCATCGCAGAGCGTATCCCCCGTGTAGGTTTTCTTAAGTCCCACCGCCGCCACGATGTCGCCAGCAAAGGCCGCTTCCAGCTCTTCGCGCTTATTGGCGTTCATCAAGAGCAGCTTGGCTACCCGCTCCCGGGTGTTCCGGACTGCGTTATAGGCGCCGGCCCCAGCAGCGATCTTGCCGGAATAGACCCTCAGATATGTCAGCCTTCCTACAAATGGGTCGCTCATTATCTTGAAGGCGAGCGCCGAGAAAGGCTCGTCGTCACGGGGCCGCCGCTTCTCAGGCTTGCAGGTCTTCGGCGCAAGTCCCTCCATCGGCGGCACGTCAAGCGGCGAAGGCAGGTACTCGACGATCGCATCCAGCACCTTCTGGACGCCCTTGTTGCGGAGCGCTGCCCCGCAGAGCACCGGCGTCACCTGGGCCGTAAGCGTCGCCCGGCGGAGTCCCTTCTTTATAGCTTCCTCGCTCGTCGCTTTGCCCTCCAGGTACCTGGCCAAGAGCACGTCGTCATGCTCGGTCAGGGTCTCTATCATTCGCTCACGGCGGAGCCTGGCCTCATCCGCGTACTTGGCGGGAATGTCCTTGACCTCGTACTGCATGCCGAGACTCTCGTCGTCATAGATGTAAGCTTTCATCTCTATGAGATCGATCACGCCCTCGAAATCCCGCCCCGCACCCATCGGCATCTCTATGGGAACGGGATTGGAGCCGAGATCGGTCCGCATCATCTCGATCACGCGGTCGAAATCCGCTCCAACCCTGTCCATCTTGTTGACGAAGGCTATCCTCGGCACGTGGTACCGGTCGGCCTGCCTCCAGACGGTCTCCGACTGGGGCTCTACGCCGCCCACGCCGCAGAACACCACAACCACGCCGTCCAAGACCCGCAGGCTCCGCTCCACCTCGATCGTGAAGTCCACGTGGCCCGGCGTATCGATGATGTGAATCACGTGATCCCGCCACTCGCACGAAGTGGCTGCCGAAGTGATGGTTATGCCCCGCTCCTTTTCCAGGTCCATCCAGTCCATCGTCGCGGAGCCCTCATCTACCTCGCCCGGCCGGTAAACTCGCCCAGTGTAATAGAGGATGCGCTCGGTGAGGGTGGTCTTGCCCGCATCGATGTGCGCAGCAATCCCTATGTTCCTCGTCTTCTCCAGAGGATATCTCCTCATCTCAATCGCGCCCCCAAGCCTCTCTTCGCACGTGACCCTCATCTACCCTCTTCCCTGCCTCCCTACCACCGGTAATGCGCAAACGCCTTGTTGGCATCGGCCATCCTGTGAGTGTCTTCCTTCTTCTTAATTGCGCCTCCCTCGTTCTTGGATGCGGCAATTATCTCCGACGCCAGACACTCCCTCATGCTGTGCTCGTTCCTTGCAAACGCGTTGCCGATGATCCAGCGGATCGCCAGGGCGGTTCTTCTCTCAGGCCTGACTTCCATCGGCACCTGATAGGTCGCGCCGCCGACCCGCCGCGGTCTCACTTCAAGCACCGGCTTCACGTTGGTCACCGCCTGCTTGAAGACCTGGATACCCGGCTGGCCGGTCCGCTTCTCCACGATATCTATGCAACCGTAGAGAATCTGCTCGGCCGTGCTCTTCTTGCCCCGCTTCATCAGGCAGTTGACGAACTTGGTCACAAGATGGCTGCCGAACCTGGGATCAGCCTGGATCTCTCGCTTCTTAATCAGCTTTCGTCTTGGCATCTCTTATCCTCTTCCCCCTATCCTCCGGCAGCAACCTGCGTCTTCTTGGTCTTGGTGCCGTACTTGGAGCGGGACTTCTTCCGGTCCTCAACTCCGCTGGCGTCAAGCGCACCGCGGATGATGTGATACCTCACGCCCGGCAGATCCTTGACGCGGCCGCCTCTGGCGAGCACGATCGAGTGCTCCTGAAGGTTGTGGCCTTCGCCGGGAATGTAGGCAGTTATCTCGATCCCGTGCGTCAGCCTCACGCGCGCCACCTTTCTCAACGCAGAATTGGGCTTCTTGGGCGTCGTGGTATAAACCCTGGTGCAAACTCCCCGCTTCTGGGGCGAGCCGCTCAGGGCCGGCGCCTTGCCCTTGTGCTTCTGAGCCATCCTGCCGTGTCTCACTAACTGACTGATGGTCGGCAAACTCACACCTCCTTGCCCCTTGGCCGCTCTCTCACCGCTCCGTCTCACCGGTCCACGCCGGAGCCGGGCGGGAGAGGCCGCCTGAGTGGGCTAAGCCTCTGCAGCTTCCTCTTCTTCCTTCTCTTCAGGTTCCTCGGGTATCTCCGGTATCTCCTCTTCAGCGATAACTCTGATCCGGCGGTTGCGGCCGATGCCGGTGCCCGCGGGGATCAGATGCCCGATGATCACGTTCTCCTTGAGTCCAAGCAGGCCGTCCACGCTGCCGTTGATCGCCGCTTCGGTAAGCACCCGGGTGGTCTCCTGGAACGATGCGGCCGAGATGAAGCTCTCGGTGGAGAGCGACGCCTTGGTTATCCCAAGGAGCAGCGGCTGGAAGGTAGCCGGCTTGCCGCCCTTGGAGGCCACCTTCTCGTTCTCCTCGCGGATGCGGACCTTGTCCACCTGCTCGCCCTCGAGGAAGGTGGTGTCACCCGGGTCCTCAATCCGCACTTTCTCCAGCATCTGCCGCACTATCACCTCGATGTGCTTATCGTTTATCCTCACGCCCTGGAGCCGATAGACTTCCTGGATCTCGTCCACCAGGTACTCCTGAACGGCGTTAATCCCCTTGATCCTCAAGATGTCGTGCGGGTTGATCGGCCCCTCGGACAGCTTGTCCCCGGCTCTCACGGAATCCTGGTCGCGCACCCTCATGTGCTTGCCGTGCGGCACCAGATACTCCATCTCCTCACCGGTGTCTCCCTTGACGACCACGCGCCTCATGCCCCGCGCCGAACCCCGGAACTCGACTACGCCGTCGATCTCGCTAACGGTCGCGCGCTCCTTGGGCTTCCTCGCCTCAAAGAGCTCGGCAACCCGCGGCAGGCCGCCAGTGATGTCCCGCGTCTTGGCGATTTCCCTAGGGATCTTGGCCAGCTGGTCGCCGGCCATCACCTTGTCTCCGTTGTGAATCATCAGGTGAGCGCCGGTAGGAATCGCGTACTCGCCCAGCTTCTTGCCCTTGCCGTCATCGACCACGACGTGCGGATGAATCGTCTTGTCCCGGTGCTCGATAACCACGCGCTGCCTCAAGCCCGTCTTCTCGTCAAGCTCCTCGCGGACGGTCACTTCGTCAATGATGTCGGCGAAGTGGGCCGTGCCGGACTTCTCAGCGAGAATCGGCGATGAATACGGATCCCATTCGAAGAGCACGTCGCCCTGCTTGACGTGTTGCTTGTCGTGGGCTATGAGCTTGGCCCCGTAGGGCACCGTGTAGCGGGTCCGCAGCACCTTCTCTTCATAGAGATGGATCTCGCCCTTGCTGGAGAGCACCACCCGCTGCTCTTCCCTGTAGTCTACCGCCCGGATTCCAACGAACTTGACTGTGCCGTCCCACTTGGCGGCGATCTTGGACTCTTCCGCAATTCGGCCCGCTGTTCCACCGATGTGGAAGGTCCGGAGCGTCAGCTGGGTGCCCGGCTCGCCGATCGACTGGGCAGCGATCACGCCGACAGCCTCGCCCAGGTTGACCATTCTGCCGGTCGCAAGGTTGCGGCCGTAGCAATTGGCGCAGATGCCACGCGAGGACTCGCAAGTCAGCACCGAGCGGATCTTGACCTTGTCAATCGCCGCACTGTCTATGGCCTCGGCGGCCTTCTCACCAATCTGGTGGCCGGCGCTCACGATCAGATCGTTGGTGATCGGATCGTAAACATCTTCAGCAGCAACCCGCCCCAGAATCCGGTCGCCCAGCGGCTCAATTATCTCTTCGCCTTCCTTGAGAGCGGTAACGTCAAGCCCCAGGATCGTGCCGCAATCGTTCTCATTGATGATCGCGTCCTGAGCCACATCCACGAGGCGCCGCGTCAGGTACCCGGCATCAGCAGTCTTCAAAGCGGTGTCGGCCAGACCCTTCCTCGCTCCGTGGGTGGAGATGAAGTACTCGAGCACCGTCAGTCCTTCCTTGAAGTTAGAGGTGATCGGCGTCTCGATGATCTCGCCCATCTGACCGGTCATCTTCTTCTGAGGCTTGGCCATCAGCCCTCGCATGCCCGCCAGCTGCCGGATCTGCTCCTTGGAGCCCCTCGCGCCGGAAGCCGCCATCATGAAGATGGGGTTGAAGCCCCCGTCCACCTTGGAGAGGTTCTCGAACATCAGGTCGCCGATGCGGCTGGTGGCGTTGGTCCAGGTGTCAATCACCTGGTTGTAGCGCTCACCGTCAGTGATCGCGCCCTTGCGATAGATTTCCTGGATCCGCTGGACCGCCTTGTCGGCCCGCTCCAGAATCTTGGGCTTCTCATCCGGAACTACGATATCGTCAATGCCGACGGTGAGGCCGGCAACAGTCGCAAACTCAAATCCCATCTCTTTTAGCCGATCGAGAAAGACCGCAGTCTTGTAAGGTCCCAGCTGCCGGTGGCAATCACCCACCAGCGTCTCCAGGGCCTTCTTGTCCAGGGCGTGGTTCACGTAGCCAAGCTCGGACGGCACGATGTCGTTGAAGATCGCTCGCCCGACCGTGGTCTCTACCCACTTGCCGTCAGCCCTGACCTTGATCGGATCGTGAAGCTGGATCGCCTTGTGCTCGTAAGCCATGCGCACATCGTCGGTCGTCGGGAAGACCCTGACCTTCTCGCCCTCGACTCTCGGGCGGTCCTTGGTCAGATAGAAGCAACCCAGCACCATGTCCTGAGTCGGTGACGCCAAGGGGCGGCCGCTCGCCGGCGAGAGGATGTTGTTGATGGACAGCATCAGCACTCGCGCTTCCAACTGGGCCTCAAAGGAAAGCGGCACGTGCACTGCCATCTGGTCGCCGTCGAAATCGGCGTTGAACGCCTGGCAGACCAGTGGATGAATGGTGATTGCCTTGCCCTCGACCAGCACCGGCTCGAAAGCCTGAATGCCGAGCCGATGAAGCGTGGGGGCGCGGTTCAAGAGCACCGGGTGGTCCTTGATGATCTCCTCGAGGATATCCCAGACCTCAGGGCGCTCGCGCTCCACCAGCTTCTTCGCGCTCTTGACGGTCTGGACGTAGCCTCGATCTTCCAGCTTCTTGATGATGAATGGCTTGAAAAGCTCCAGTGCCATGCTCTTGGGCAGCCCGCACTGATGGATCTTGAGCTCCGGCCCGACCACGATCACCGATCGGCCCGAATAGTCCACGCGCTTGCCCAGCAGATTCTGGCGGAAGCGGCCCTGCTTGCCCTTGAGCATGTCGGAGAGTGACTTCAGAGGCCGGTTGCCCGGTCCGCGCACGGCGCGCGAACGCCTGCCGTTGTCAAACAGGGCGTCCACAGCTTCCTGCAGCATCCGCTTCTCGTTCCTCAAGATCACTTCCGGCGCCTTTATCTCCACCAGCTTCTTGAGCCGGTTGTTGCGGTTGATCACCCGCCGATAGAGATCGTTAAGATCGGAGGTGGCGAATCGGCCGCCCTCCAGCGGCACCAGCGGCCGGAGGTCCGGCGGCAGCACCGGGATAACGTCCATGATCATCCACTCGGGCCGGTTGCCGGACAGCCTGAAGGCCTCCACAATCTTTAGGCGCTTCAAGGTCTCGCGCTTGCGCTGGGCGGAGGTCTCCACCCTGACCCTGGCCCTCAGCTCCGTGGAGAGCTCCTCAAGATCGATCTCCTTTAAGAGCTTTTTGACCGCGCCGGCGCCCATCTCGGCAGAGAACTTGCCCGCCTTGGCCTGCTCCAACTCGAGGTACTCTTCCTCGGAGAGCAGCTGCTTCTTCTTCACGGGCGCATCGCCCGGATCGATCACCATGTAGCTCTCGTAGTAGAGCACGCGCTCGATGTCCCGCACGCTCATGTCCAAGAGCTGACCCATGCGGCTGGGGATGCCCTTGAAGTACCATATGTGGGACACCGGCACTGCCAGCTCTATGTGGCCGAGCCGCTCCCGACGGACCTTCGCCTGGGTCACCTCGACCTTGCACTTGTCGCAGATCACCCCACGGTAGCGAATCCGTTTGTACTTGCCGCAGTTGCACTCCCAGTCCTTGACCGGGCCGAAGATCCTCTCGCAGAAGAGACCGTCCCTCTCCGGCTTGAAAGACCTGTAGTTTATGGTTTCGGGCTTCACCACCTCACCGTAGGACCATTGCCTGATGGTCTCGGGCGAGGCGATCTGTATCCGTATTGCAGAGAACTCCACAGGGGTTTTTTCCCGTGCGTCTGTTGGTCTTAACACGGAGAATACCTCCCTACTCACTCTTCGAGCTGGACATCCAGCCCGAGACTCTGAAGCTCTTTGATGAGCACGTTAAACGACTCGGGAATCCCCGGCTGCGGCGGATTCTCGCCCTTGACGATCGCCTCGTAGATTCTCGATCTACCGGAGACATCGTCGGATTTCACAGTCAGGATTTCCTGAAGCGCATATGCCGACCCGTAGGCCTCAAGTGCCCACACTTCCATCTCTCCGAAGCGCTGGCCGCCGAACTGGGCTTTCCCGCCCAGAGGCTGCTGGGTCACAAGCGAATACGGCCCAATAGACCTTGCATGAATCTTGTCATCCACAAGATGAGACAGCTTCATCATGTAGATGTACCCGACTGTCACCTCCTTATCGAGAGGTTCCCCAGTCTTGCCGTCGTAAAGCACGGTCTTGCCGCTCTCAGGCAGGCCAGCCTGCTTGAGCAGTTCCTTTATTTCCACAATACTCGCGCCGTCGAAGACCGGCGTTGCAACGTAGATGCCGAGCTCGTGCGCGGCCCATCCCAGATGGGTCTCCAGGATCTGGCCGAGGTTCATTCGCGACGGCACTCCCAGAGGATTTAGGACCACTTCCACCGCTGTCCCGTCGGGCAGATACGGCATGTCCTCCTCGGGAACGATCCTCGCGACCACTCCCTTGTTGCCGTGCCGGCCAGCGATCTTGTCTCCAACCGAGAGTTTCCGCTTCTTGGCGATATAGACCTTGACCAGCTTGACCACTCCCGGCGGCAGCTCATCTCCGCGGGAGAGCTTCTCGATCTCCTTCTCGTAATACTTGTGGACCTCCTCGATCCCATCATCCACTATCCGCACCAGCTTCTTGGTCCTCGAGGCCAAGTCCCGGTCCTTGACTATTTCCTTGGTGAAATCGACATCGGAAAACTCTATGCGTTCCAAGAGGCGCGAGCTCAGTTTCTTGCCGGCCTTGACCAGGAGGCTACCATCGACGTGATGGAACTCACTGGCGATCGCATCCTTGAGCATCTCGCGGAGCCGCTCGTCGCGCTTGTCGGCAAGAATCTTGATGCGCCGCTTCTCGGCCTTCCTGAACTGCTCGACCTGCTTCTTCTCGCGCTTCCTTAAGGACTCGTCTCGCTCCTTGCGGGAGAAGACGCGGACATCGATCACGATTCCGTCCATCCCCGGAGGCGCCTTGAGCGACGCATCCCGGACATCGCAAGCCTTCTCGCCGAATATCGCCTTGAGGAGCCTCTCCTCGGGCGTCAGTTCGGTCTCGCCCTTGGGCGTCACCTTGCCTACCAATATGTCTCCGGCCCTGACGTGCGCGCCGATTCGGACTATGCCGCTATCGTCCAGGTTGGCAACCGCCTCGTCGCTGACGTTGGGGATCTCGCGGGTGATTTCCTCGACGCCGCGCTTGGTCTCTCTCACCTGGAGCTCGAAGTCCTCGATGTGAATCGAGGTCATCCGGTCTTCCTTGACCACCCGCTCGCTTATCAGGATCGCGTCTTCGTAGTTGTAACCGCGCCAGGGCAGGAAGGCCGCCAGGAGGTTGACGCCGAGCGCAAGCTCGCCGTTCCTGGTGGCCGAGCCGTCGGCTAAGAGCTGCCCCTTGGACACCCGGTCGCCCGCTTTCACGACCGGACGCTGGTTGACGCACGTGTCCTGGTTGGACCGCGTGAACTTGACCAGCTTGTAGGTATCAAGGTTGGCCATTCCGAAAATCTCATCCAGGTCGCTGGGGTCGCCGTGGGACACCGAAACGCTGTCGGCGGCAACCGAATCCACAATGCCGGAGCGTTGCGCGAATACCAGATCTCCCGAGTCGGCAGCCACTTTGCCTTCCAGCCCCGTTCCAACCAGAGGAGCTTCAGTAATCAAGAGCGGCACAGCCTGCCGCTGCATGTTGGAGCCCATCAGCGCCCGGTTGGCATCGTCGTGCTCCAGGAAGGGGATAAGAGCCGCTGCGGCGCTAACAATCTGTTTCGGGGAGACATCCATGTAGTCCACCCGATCGGGATCAACAAGCGGGAAGTCGCCCTTGAATGACGCGAAGACCTTCTCGGAAGCGAGCTTCCCATCCCGATCAACGGGTGCGTTGCCCTGGGCGACCACGAACTGATCTTCCCTGTCCGCGGTCAAGAACTCCACTTCGCGCGTGGCCACACCCTTGCGGACCTTGCGGTAGGGAGTCTCCAGGAAGCCGAATTCATTTATCCTGGCATAGGTGGACAGCGAACTAATGAGCCCGATGTTCGGCCCTTCCGGCGTCTCAATCGGGCACACCCTGCCGTAGTGAGTGTAGTGAACATCTCTGACCTCGAAGCCTGCGCGCTCGCGAGTGAGTCCGCCGGGCCCGAGGGCTGAGAGGCGCCGCTTGTGGGTCAGTTCCGCCAGCGGATTGGTCTGGTCCATGAACTGCGACAGCTGGCTCGACCCGAAAAAGGTCTTGATCACCGCGGCCACCGTCCGCGCATTCACCAGGTCGGACGGCGTCATCAGCTCAGTGTCCTGAAGACTCATCCGCTCCTTGATGATCCGGGCCATCCTGGTAAGCCCAATCGAAAACTGGTTGGCCAGGAGTTCGCCTACCGAACGCACCCGGCGGTTGCCGAGATGGTCTATGTCGTCGGTATAGCCCTGGTTGTCTTTCAAGACCAGGAGATAGCGGATGATCTCGACAAAATCCGACTTGGTCAGAATGGTGACATCTATCGGGATGCCGAGACTGAGCCGCTGGTTTAGTTTGTATCGCCCGACCCGTCCCAGGTCATAGCGCTTGGGACTGAAGAGCAGCCTGTGAAGGAGGCTCCGGGCCGCGTCCACGGTCGGCGGGTCTCCAGGCCGGAGCAGATTATAGATCCTCATCAGGGCTTCTTCTTCCGACCGGCTGGTGTCCTTCCGGAGAGTGTTCCTCAGGACATCGTTGTCCTGCCCGGGCCTGTCAACTGTGACCGCGAGCTTGTCAACGCCGGCAATCTTCAGAGATTCCAGCGCTGCCGAGGTCACCTCTTCGCCGGCTTCGATCAGGATCTCGCCGGTGGACTTGTCCACCACGGTCTCGGCGCAATACCTGCCGACGATCGGGTGCTTGCCGCGCTTGGCGGATTTCAAGCCCTTCTCAACCTCGCTGTCATAGTAGAGGTTGAGGATGGCGTCAGTCATCGAGAAGCCGATTGCTCTCAAGAGCACGGTCACCGGGATCTTCCGCTTGCGATCGATGTGAACGTACATGATGTCATTGACATCGAGACTGAACTCGACCCACGAGCCGTGATAGGGAATGATCCTCGCGGCATACAGCTTCTTGCCGTTGGGGTGGATGCTCTCGTCGAAAAAGACGCCTGGCGACCTATGGAGCTGGCTCACCACCACACGTTCCGCACCGTTTATGATGAAAGTACCCTTTTCGGTGATCAGCGGGATCTCGCCGAGATAGACTTCCTGCTCGATGATGTCCTTGATCTCCTTGGTGCCGTCCTGGGTTTCCTTGACGATCAGCCTGAGCGTTGCCTTCAAGGGCGCCGCAAAGGTGACGTCTCTCTCCTGACATTCGTCAATCGTGTACTTGGGTTCCCCCAGGCAGTAGTTGACGAACTCGAGGGCGTAGTTCTCCCGCGTGTCGGAAATCGGAAAGACCTCCTTGAAGACCTTCTGGAGGCCGTCGTCTTTCCGCTGCGCGGGCGGAACGTCCGCCTGCAGGAAATTCCTGAACGAATCAAGCTGCACCGACAGGAGGTTCGGCAGCTCCATAACCTCCGCGATCTTAGAGTAGCTTCTTCGTTTCACGCTTACCATAAGGTCACAACACCCCCGTCGTGCCCTGCTTACTTCACCTCAACAGTGGCACCGACCTCTTCCAGCTTCGCCTTGATGTCCTGGGCTTCTTCCTTGGTCGCGCCTTCCTTGACGGGCTTCGGGGCGCCCTCAACCAGGTCCTTCGCTTCCTTCAAGCCCAGACCCGTGATGGCCCTCACGACCTTGATCACCTGCAACTTCTTGTCTCCGACAGCAGCAAGCACCACGTCGAAAGAGGTCTTCTCCTCTTCCTCAGCGGCAGCCGGAGCGCCGCCCTGAGCAGCCATCGCCGCTCCCATCGGCATAGCAGCCATCGGGGTCACACCGAACTTCTCACTCAGAGCTTTGGCAAGCGCCGCAAGCTCGATTGCCGTAAGACCCTCGATCATCTCGACGATCTTTCCTACGTTCCCTTCCGTCATCTTTCACCTCCGTAAACCACTCTAGGCCTTCTTTCCGGCCTGGTCGATAACGCTGATCACATCCCTCAATCCCGACTCGATGCACCAAATCAGCTGGGAGATCGGCGCCTCGATCGCTCCGATCACCTGAGCCACAAGAATCTCTCTGGACGGCAGGCTGGCTATCTCGGGAATCTGGGCATCCGAGTAGATCCGGCCGTCGAAATAACCCACCTTCAGTATCATCTTCTGGTAGGTCCTGACAAAATCCGACAGCACCCTCGCTGGGGCGACCGCGTCAACACTGCTCAGGGCAATAGCTATCGGCCCATCGAAGTGATCGACAAGGCCCTCCAGTGCAGCGTCCCGGGCGGCTATCTTGGCCAGCGAGTTCTTGACCACCTTGTAGTCAACCCCGGCCCCGCGGCACTTGCGCCTCAGCTCGCTCACCTCGGCCACTGTCACGCCGGTGAAGTCCGCCAGCACGATCCCCTTGGCCGCGCCGAACTTGGTCTTCAGCGATTCAACTTCCTGCTGTTTTTCAGGTCTAATCACTCTCTGTGCTTTTGCCATCTTCATCTCCGGCTGCTACGATCTGGACGAGCTAGGTCTTAAGAGCAGCGATCTCCGCCGCGTGATCGATCTTGATGCCGGGCCCCATCGTCGAGCTCAGCGTCAAGCTCTTTATGTACTGCCCCTTGGCGGACGAAGGCTTGGTTCTCATGATCTCGCCCAGCACCATCCTGGCATTCGCAAGGATGTGCTCGCCAGGGAAGGAAACTTTGCCTACCGCCAGGTGGACGTTGCCAGCCTTGTCAACCCGGTACTCGACCTTCCCGGCCTTGGCCTCCTTGACCGCCTTGGCCACATCGAAGGTCACCGTGCCGGACTTGGGATTGGGCATCAGGCCCCTGGGCCCCAGGATCTTGCCCAGCTTGCCGACTTCCGGCATCATGTCGGGAGTGGCTATCGCCACGTCGAAATCCGTCCAGCCTTCCTTGATCTTGTCTATGAACTCGGCGCTGCCGACGTGGTCCGCGCCGGCATCGGTGGCTTCCTTTTCCTTCTCGCCCCTGGTCAGGACCAGTACCTTGAGGGACTTGCCCGTGCCGTGGGGCAGAACCACGGTCCCCCTGATCTGCTGTTCTGACTTCTTGGGATCGATCCCGAGCCTTGCCACGAAGTCCACGCTCTCGTCGAACTTGGCGTGGGTTGCTTCCTTGAGAAGCTTGACCGCTTCATCAAGCGTGTAGGCCTTCGCCGGATCGATCTTCTCCCTTGCCGTCGTGTACCGCTTACCTGGTTTCATCTACCCCTTACCTGCCTTCTCTACGGCTTGCGCACTTATCACGCGCTAGCCGCGCTCTTCCCCTCTCCCTAGCCCTCCACCTCGATCCCCATGCTGCGCGCTGTCCCCAGGACCATGCTGACTGCGGCCTCGGGGGTCACCGTGTTGAGATCAGGCATCTTGATCTTGGCGATCTCGCGCACCTGGTCCATCGTGACCTTGCCTATCTTGGTCTTGTTGGGTTCCCCCGACGCCTTGGCAATTCCGGCGGCCCGTTTGAGGAGAATCGCCGCCGGCGGAGTCTTGGTGATGAAGCTGAACTTCCGGTTGGGAAAAATCGTGATCACAACCGGGATGATCAGCCCCATGTCGTTCTTGGTCCGCGCGTTAAACGAATTGCAGAACTCCATGATATTGACGCCATGCTGGCCGAGCGCCGGACCCACAGGCGGGCCAGGCGTCGCGTTGCCGGCGGGAATCTGGAGCTTCACTGTCGCCACCACTTGCTTTGCTGGTTTAGCCATCGCACACCTCGATATGCGCTTCGCCTATATGTTCTTGACTTGCAAAAAGTCCAGCTCGACCGGGGTCGCCCGCCCGAA
>DATKKY010000033.1:0-4075 GCA_035542695.1 bacterium
GAGCGCCGAGGATGGCGAAGGCTCCCCAGGACGGGGCTGTTCCCCCCTGATAAGTATAGTGGTGTTCGCTGATCATCCTCTGATCCGGGAAGTACCCGAGGGCTTTCTTCCGGAACCAGCCGCTGGGCGGCCACGTGGGGTAGGCTGCTTTCCAGCCCGATGCCAGCTCGCCGAAGATGCCCAGGCGAGTATCCAGCAGGTAGCCCCCCTCATTCCTGATGGTGAAGCTGACGATCACAAAGGCTTCGGCGAACTTGTAGCTCCACAGATATGACCTCTGGGATATGCTGATGTCCAGAGCCTTGCCTCTGTTGGTGGACGCAATCGGGTTGTAATCCCGGTACTCAGCGTTGAAGTCCTGCTCG
Source organism: bacterium (assembly GCA_035542695.1). GTDB lineage: Bacteria > Arandabacterota > Arandabacteria > Arandabacterales > Arandabacteraceae > DATKKY01. Next base: position 366 of record DATKKY010000033.1, read on the forward strand.
CTTATGGCCTTCTTGGACCAAGCGCGGCTATTTATGAGCGTCGACCTCTCCTTGATGGGCTGGCTCGGTGTGTACTCGGTCGCGGAGGCGGAACCCGACCCATAAGAACCCGAAACCGTTCCTGACGATACCACGGTGTCGCCTTGGGCATTGATAGCGCCGACCCATATGCCCGCTCGCACCAGGTGATCGATCTGAGAGCCGAGGGGATACTCCATCGACGGGGCGCGGCTGACGAAGTTATTGCCGAAGAACCCGTAATTGGTGATCACAAGTCCTAAGGCGTTGCCGTCGGTCTGACGTGTCAGCTTGGGAGCTGTAGCAGCGTCAGGCTCCTCAGGCGCCGCCGCGGGCGGGTTCGTAGCCATTTCGCCGGACAACGCTGCCTGGCTCGCAGCCAAGAGCCCAAGCGCGATTGCCAACGAGATAGATGTCAGCCTGATCTTGATCTTCATTTCGGTTCCCATCTATGGATCAGCCCCCTGGCCGCATCGAGCACGTAAACCGTTGCTGGCCGACCCGGGGGATTGTAAGTGTCGATGGAGGCCATCCCGGCCAAGTCCGAGGGCCCGCCGGACTGAGCGGAGTTGACGACGGCGATCGAATTCCCATTGGCGTCGTACTGGAATATCATGTTGAGGCCCTTATCCAAGACGAAAACGCTGCCGTCGGCACCGGCAGCCACCCCAGTCGGATTGACCATGGGAGTCTCGGTGCCCTCGGCATCGGTGAAAGTGCTCAAGAACGGGATGGTTGCCGAGAAGGTAACCCCGGTCTGCGGCCGGTCGGTGCGTATCCGCTGGACCTGCACCTTCTCCCGGTGACTCTCGGCAATCAGGAGCATATCCCGATCGACCGCGATTCCCACCGGTTTCATGACATGCCCTATGCCAAAGCCGCTGTCGGCGAGGTCCACTGTGAAGCGAGGCCTGCCGTTAGGCTTGTAAGCCCTTATGAAATTCCTCAAGGAATCCGCAACGTAGACATTGCCCGTGTCGTCAACGGCAATTGCGCTTACGCCTTGCCAGCTACTATCTGTGAAGGAAACCAGCGGGCTCCCGCCGCCCAGATCAAAGATTCTGACCGTGTCTCGGTCCGCCCGGTCAACCGCCGCGATCACGTACTTGCCGGCGCCTACGAGCACCGGATTGGCCAGCCCAGTGAAGGGCTTTACCAGGTTGCCGGGCACGGGGTTGCCGACGCTGAAATAGGCGCGTATCTGGCCCGAGGCGGCGTACGCGACGTAGATGATGCCCTCCGAGATCGAGAGGCTGGTCCCGCCCGAGAACCCGTCGTAGGGCTTGTACCAGTATTCTCCCATGGTTATTGCCCTGTTCAACTCAATGGGCTTGTCGTACTTCCCGCCGCAGCCGGCGAGGAGGCCGACCAAGACCAGCGCAATTAGAAGCCGTCTTCTTGACGATGTCTCGAGCATGCTCGCTATCCTATATACCGAATGTCAGCGAGAACCTGTGCACCGTGCCAAGGTACTGGCTGAGCGTTGCGCCATAATCAAACGATGCGTGGCGCGAAAAGACGGTCATCGAAATCCCCACGCCGAAACTTGTTTTGAGCTCATCCGCATTCAGGTCGTAGCCGCCTCGGACGGCGAGCGTCTTCAAGAACACAGCTTCGCCTCCGACTCTAACAGTCTCGGCGTTGTCCGCCGGATGGCACATCTCGATATCCATCACCGAGGTGAGCCAGGGTCTCCTGATGGGCTCGAGCGCTATGCCGAATCTGAACTCGGTAGCCGGCGCGTAGCCACCGAACTGGGCTTCCTCCTGGGTGGCGGTCCCCGCAGTCTTGGTGAAGCTGCCGCCAGGCTTGAGGTCGGGCCCGAAGTTCATTAGAGCGACGGCCAGATGCATGCCGCGCGGGCCGATCTCGTACTGAGTCCCGGCATCCAGCACAAACGCATTGGTGGTGGGACCTCCGACCTCCACACCCAGCTCCTCCCGCACGTACTTGACCGCGAAGCCGCCTGAGAACTTGTCAGTGAAACGCTTGGCGATTGAGAGCCCGACCAACCAGTCCGAGAAAGTGAAACTGCGCCCGGTGCCGAAGGGGAAGTACTCCTGGGTCTCGTCCATCTCAGTCGAGAGCGAGCCGAACTGGATTGCTACCGTCCCATCAAGCTGTTTAATGGGCATCCCGTAGCAAGCCTGAGTGTAGCCTATGTCAGCCGGCCAGGCGGCGTAATTCGTGGCAAATTGGCTGGACTTCAGATGGACCAGTCCCGCCGGGTTCCAGGCGCAAGCCGTAATGTCGTCGCAGATCGCGACGAAGGCGCCACCCATCGCAGCCGGCCTTGCGCCCACACCTATCCTCAAGAAGCTCGCGGCCGAGGTGCCGACCCGCTGGCTCCCGAGGCTGGTCTTGGCGAAACCGAGCGAAGGGGTGAGCGCCGCCAGCGTGAAGGCAACCGCAAGCAGGAGCGCCGAATATCGTTTCATGGTTACCACTCTAGGCCCACGCCCAACCGGGCGCTTCTCGGGGCGCCACGCATGCTTGGGTCGCTCAGCTCGTAGATGGTGTAAAGGCTTTTGCCCTGGTTCACGTAAGTCCCCTTGCCGGGCACCGGGGTTTTCCCGGTCTCAGAATCGATGGTGCGCACCGTTCTCTTGTTCAGCACGTTCTCGATATCCAGGTAAACTTTGGTCTTGGGGCTTCCCTTGCCGAAGTACTTGGTCAGCCTCAAGTCGAGCAGGTCATCCCAGGGTCCATTCCTGGAGTAGTCCTTGCCTATCTGCTGCCGATTCCTGGTCGGCGTATAAGCTTTGCCGCTCTCGATCAGCCACTGGGCATGCAGGTCCCAATCGGACGGCACGCTTATGCGCCACAGCTTGAGGTGCTCGTTTTCCGGCACGCTCAGCTGAAGGTCTAGGTTGAGCTTATGGGGCCGGTTCCACCACAGGTACTGCTCGGCGAGACTGGCCTCTCTGGTCCCGACGTCGCCTCCCTGTTCCTGGATCAGTTTCAAGGTATTGGGATCGGAGCTCTTGCCGGTAGCCAGCGAATAGGTATAGACGATCGAACCACCCCAGAGCCGGCTTAGCTTCCTCTTGACCTCAATCTCAATGCCTCGAGACCGGGCGTAATCCAGGTTGCGATAGATGAACATCTGGCCGACCCCGGGTTTCTCGAAAGTGGTGGAGGTCGGATAGTCGTAGATGTCCTTGTAGAAGAGCGTGAAGTTGGCGGCCACCGCCTCCGTGAATTGGTGCCTTGCCCCGATCTCGTACTGCACCGAGATCTCCGAGTTGAGGTCGGGATTGCCGATCAGGGGGAACAGCTCGCTCGATATCGACGAGAGTTTGGAATAGACCCAGATGTAGTTCGGGACCTGGGTGAAGTGGCCATAGTTGAAGAAGAGATTATCCCTGTCGGTTATGGGATGAGAAATCGCTATCCTCGGGCTCAGGTGGGCTTTGAACCTCCTGCCGAAGATCTCGTGGGTGTCGCGGTAGAAGTTGTCCCTCGTGGTCGGGGTAATCGCCAGCACCGTAGTGTCGGCTATGGCACGTTCCACTTGCTCGCCAGGGAACCAGTAGTCGTATCTCAGGCCGAACTGGCCGATCAAGCCCTCATAATTGAGGTTGTCCTCAACATACATCGCACCCCGGGCAGGGTAGATGTGAAACACATCGTGATAGAGACCCAGGCTGTCGGGGTCGCTGACCCATGGCTGCCTGATGATTATGTACTGG
>DATKKY010000034.1:0-6690 GCA_035542695.1 bacterium
GTGCTGCGGTCGAACCCCTGAGGATGTTGCCCCCGCCGACCACCACCCCAATCTCAATGCCCAACCCAACCACGGCCTTGATCTGCTTGAGGATCTCCTTCGTGAAGTCAACGTCTATGATTGACTTCTTCGAACCTCCAAGCACCTCGCCGCTGAGTTTGAGTATTACTCTCTTGAAGGGTTTGCTGCCCCGCTTCTTGCCGGCCGCTCGCTTCACCGCGTCCTACCTGCCTGGATTGAGCCAGTCGCTCTCAGGAAGCCTCTCCCAACTGGAATCTTGCGAAGCGCCTCACCACAATGTTCTCCCCCACCTTGCCCGAGAGCTCCTTGACCAGATCACCGACTTTCTTGTCCTGATCTTTGACAAAGACTTGATCCAGCAGGCAGGCCTCCTCGTAGTACTTCTCCAGCCGGCCATCTATGATCTTGTCCAGGACCTTCTCGGGCTTACCCTCGGCAAGCGCCATGCTCCTGTAGATGTCCTTCTCCTTGTCGACCAAGTCCTTGGGAACGTCCTCGCGCGAGAGCCCCAAGGGAGCTGTTGCTGCAATCTGGAGGGCAAGGTCGTTCACCAGATTCTTGAAATCATCGGTCCGGGCCACAAAGTCGGTCTCGCAGTTGACCTCGACAATCACGCCAATGCGCCCGCCCGGATGGATGTAGGCGTGCACCACACCCTCGGCTGCCTTCTTCTCAGCGAACTTGGCCGACCGTGCGATGCCCTTCCGGCGAAGCCATTCTACCGCCAGATCGATGTCTCCCTTGGACTCGGCAAGCGCTTTCTTGCAGTCCATTATGCCTGCCCCGGTCTTCTCCCTGAGCAGTTTGACGGTGTCGGTGGATACTCCCATGATTACCTCCGAATATGTAGAGTGCTTAAGATTTCTCTGGTTCCGCTTCCGCCTGACTGTCGACTTCCGGCTGAGCGGCGGATTCCCCTTCAGGCACAAAGGCGCCCTCGGTGGACATGCCCTTGGCCTCGATCACCGTATTGGAGATCGCCCGGGAGAAGAGGCGTATCGAACGGATCGCATCGTCGTTTCCCGGAATAGGGTAGTTGACGGGATCGGGATCGCAGTTGGTATCTACGATGCCGACCAGCGGAATCTTGAGGCGGTTGGCTTCCGCCACAGCAATCCGCTCCTTGCGGGTATCGATAACAAAGACGATCCCGGGAAGCTCGCGCATGTGACGTATCCCGTCCAACACCTTCTCCAGCTTCATCTTCTCCTTGCCGAGCCGGGTCGCCTCTTTCTTGGAAAGTGAGGCCATCCGACCGCTTGTCTCCATTCCTTCAAGCTCATTCAAACGATTGATGTTGTTCTTGATGGTGTTGAAGTTGGTGAGCATCCCGCCGAGCCAACGCTCAGTGACGTACGGCATGTCGCAGCGCTTGGCCTCGTCCTTGATAACGTCCTTCGCCTGTTTCTTGGTGCCCACGAAGAGGACTGCCTTGCCTTCGCTGGCGGCTGCCTTGACGGCCTTCGTGGCTTTCTCGAGACACTCAAGGGTCTTCTGGAGATCTATAATGTATATGCCACTCCGTTCAACGAAGATGTACTTCTTCATCTTCGGGTTCCATCTGCGTTTCTGGTGACCAAAATGAACGCCTGCTTCGAGCAGGCTCTTCATGGTGACACTCTTGGTTGTCATGAACCTACCTCACTTTTGGGTTGAGCCTCCATCCCCTTCTTCTCCCCTCGCCTGGACTCTCAAGAGTCCATACCCAGAGGGGAATCCGAGGATGTGTGGACTTTGTCTACTATCTCTTGGAGAACTGGAAGCGCTTCCTCGCGCCCGGCTGCCCATACTTCTTGCGCTCTTTCATGCGCGGGTCGCGGGAAAGAAAACCGCCTTCCCTGAGCGCCTTGTGGAGCGAAGGATCGAGGGTCAAAAGCGCGCGGGCCAAGCCAAGTCTGACCGCGCCAGCCTGCCCATTCTTGCCACCGCCCCGCACGTCTATTATGACGTTGATCCTGTCTGCAGAAGGATAGGCCTTGAGTGGCTCCTCCGCGGTCAGCACGGCCTGATCGATCCCGAAGTATTCCTTCATGGGCTTCCCGTTGATAACCCTCTGGCCGTCGCCCTCGGTGATCGCCACCCTCGCAATGGACTCCTTCCTTCTGCCCGTTGCCTGTGTCAGGTTCTTCAAATACTCACCTCCTCCCCTATTGTGGATTACGGCGTAACGTGAGGTTATTCAGGGTTCCAAGGCTCGGGTTTCTGAGCCTGGTGCGGATGATTCGGCCCGGCGTAAACCTTCAGTTTCTTGGCCATCTTCCGGCCGAGTCTGTTATGCGGCAGCATGCCCCGGATAGCTTTCTCGACCACCAGTTCAGGGTGCTCCCGCATCACTTTCTCGTAAGGTACCCGCTTCAAGCCTCCAGGATACCCACTGAAGCGCTTGATTTCCTTCTCCTGGATCTTGTTGCCCGTCAGCTTCACGCCCGCAGCGTTCACGACAATCACATGGTCGCCCACATCAATGTTAGGCGCGAACTGAGGTTTGTGCTTGCCCCGGAGAACACTGGCCACTGGAGTTGCCAGCCTTCCCAGGACCTTGCCGTTGGCATCAACGACAAACCACTTTCTTTCAGGCACGTTCTTACCCATCTAAATCCTCCCACGCTCTGATGCTTTCAGGATTTTGTGTCAATTTAACACGTGGGACCGCGGGTGTCAACGGCTTTGTGGGCCGCCGCGAAAGCCGCGCGAGTAGTGCACTTGCTGCATCACGACCTTGCCACCCGGGGTGAACTCCAGACCTTCCATGACCAGCAGGGCGCGCTTCATCTTGGCCCCACCCTGGTAGCCTCCAAGGGAACCATCTCCCCGCACCGCGCGATGGCAAGGGATAATGATCGGGAAGGGATTCCCGGCGAGGGCATTCCCGACCGCTCGCGCTGCCCCCCTCACCCCGAGCGTGCTCGCAATCCTACCATAGGTGCTGACACGGCCTCGAGGTATTCCGTACTCGGCCACGAGCACCCGTCGCTGGAAATCACCACAGACTTCCAAAGCTACGAGCCCGAGATCGAAGGTGGTGGGCTTGCCCTCGAGGAAGCGCTGAATCTTGCCGGCGAGACGAGCAACCTCCGGCGCGGAGAGGGGCGTCGCCCCGGGATACGACCGGCGGAGCCGAGCCTTGGGCGACTTGCCGTTCCTGGCCAGGAGCACTTGCCGGACTCGCGGTCCCCCGCTTGCCTTCCACCAGACGATGGCTACCGGTCCGAATGCAGTCCGGAACGTCTGATAGTGCAATTGCTCGCGCTTCACTTGCCCCCTAGCCGCGGGGCGGCTCCAGCTTCGCGAGGCCTGCCGCGAGCGGCTGCTTGACCAGACCCATCTCGGTGATGATGCCCGTCACGAGGTGCGCCGGGGTGACGTCGAAGGCCGGGTTCAGGGCCTTGACTCCAGCCGGCGTGATCGGGCGACCATTGATGACCGTGACTTCGGACGGGTCTCGCTCCTCGATCGGGATGTCGCTTCCGTTCTTCAGTTTGAAGTCAATGGTCGAGGTTGGCGCCACAACATAGAAGGGCACGCCGGCAGCCTTGGCGGACAGCGCCACACCATACGTGCCAATCTTGTTGGCGAAATCGCCGTCGAGCGTGATCCTATCGGATCCGACAAGTACCAGGCCGACCAGGCCACGCGCCAAGAGCGAGTGGGCAGCAGAATCGCAGATGACGGTGGTGTCGATGCCAGCACGCGCGAGTTCCCAGGCAGTCAGTCTTGCGCCCTGGAGAAGAGGCCGAGTCTCGTCCGCGAGCACCTTGAACTTGACTCCCCGCTCGCGAGCTACGTACATGGGCGCAAGCGCTGTGCCGTAGCCTGAAGTCGCGAGCCCGCCGGCATTGCAGTGGGTCAGCACCGTCATGCCCTCCCCGATGAGAGGGGCCCCGATTTCACCCATCTTCCTTCCGGTCTCAAGATCCTCCCCATAGATCTTGAGCGCTTCGGCCCTCAGTCGGTCACAGGCCGAGCGGGGATCGGGTGGACCCCCGGCGAGTGCCTGTCTCATCCGTCCCAGCGCCCAGAAGAGATTGCTCGCGGTCGGCCTGGTGGCGCCGAGCGCAGCGATCGCCGCCTCGACCTCAGCTCGGAATTCGCTCCAGCCGGAACCCATCCAACGCCCAGCCTCCACGGCCAAGCCCATCGCTGCGGCAATGCCGATCAAGGGCGCCCCGCGGATCGCCATGGTGGTGATCGCCTGGGCCATCTGCCCAGCATCCTTGATCTCCAGGTGAGCCTCCCGGCCAGGCAGCTCACGCTGGTCAATGATCCGCACACAGTCACCCAACCACTCGATGGGCTTAACAGGTGGTTCTCTCATGTGAACAGGTCACTCTCCCGTAAGCTGCACGATGATCTGCCGACGCCGTGCCCGGTTGTCACAATCTACAATTACGATCTGCTGCCACGTACCCGTAGTAAGTCTGCCCTTGGAGAAAGGCACCGTCAATGAAGCCTTCAAGAGCGCCGCCCTGATGTGCGAGAATCCATTACCATCGCCCCAGCGGCTGTCGTGCGCGTAGCTTGCGCCCTGCGGGGCCAGCTTCTCTAAGGCCGCTTTGAGGTCGGACACCAGCCCAGCCTCGTATTCGATCGTGGTCACACCAGCGGTCGCTCCCGGCACAAAGACGGTCGCGAGGCCCTCCTTGAGTCCCGACCGCTTGACAAGATCCTGAACCTGATCGCTCACGTCTATGATGTCGCTGTAGCCCTGGGTCGACACTTCAAACTTGTAGGTCGCAACTGCCATTGCATCCCCCAACTGGATCGCTCACCGCCCCGGTGGTGACAGGCGACTATCCCTCGAGGCTCCTCAGCAGCCGGAGCAATCTCACCAGCGGCAAACCCACCACGTTGAAGTAGCAGCCCCGCACCTTTTCGACGACTGCAGCACCGTAACCCTGAATGCCGTAGGCGCCCGCCTTGTCCATCGGCTCACCGGTTGCTATGTAAGCGTCAATCTCGCGATCGGCGAGCCGCCTTATCTTCACAAAGCTCCGCTCGTAGCCTGCGACCTTCCTGCCGGTCGCGGCGTCGACCAAGGCGAGCCCAGTATAGACTTGATGCCAGCGGCCGGAGAGCTCGCGCAGCATGCGCCGGGCGTCCGCTTCGTTCCGTGGTTTCCCGAGGATCGCGCCTTCGAGCACCACAATCGTGTCCGCTCCCAGGATGATCCCTGAACGAACCCTCGGCGCCACCGATAGCGCCTTGAGTTGCGAGAGGCGGAGCACGTGCTTGGCCGGATCCTCATGAGCATGATCCTCTTCCCTGACGGTAGGCTCCACCACTCGGTGCTTAAGCTGCACCAGATCCAGGAGGTAGTGGCGCCGCGGCGACGACGAGGCGAGAATTATCCGGCCATCGTAGAACGGGAAGGGCTTATCGGCGCGATCGGGCCCCACCCTCTGCGTCTTCCGCCTGGATGCCATCGCTCACCTCTCCAGAATCAGTGTGACTGGGCCGTCATTGGCGATATCGACTTGCATCTTGGCTTGGAACTTGCCAGTGGAGACCTCGATGCCTTCGCTCCGCATCGCTTCCACGAAGACCCGGTAGAGAGGCTCGGCAAGTTCCGCCGGGGCGGAATCCGTGAAGCTCGGCCGCTTGCCTCGGCTCGAATCCCCGTAAAGCGTAAACTGCGAGACGACGATCGCCCTGCCACCCACATCCCCAAGACTCAGATTCATCAGCCCAGCGTCGTCCTCAAACACCCTCAGGCCAGCACACTTCTTAGCGAGCCACTTAGCGGCCTCCTCGGTGTCGCCTTTGGCCACTCCGAGCAGAATAACGAAGCCCTTGTCGATCTGGGCAATGGTCTCGCCCTCGACAGTGACACTGCCCCTTCTTACCCGCTGGACCACTGCTCTCAAGCTCTTCCCTCAACCAGTCCTGGCCAGGAAGGCCAGCATTCTTCCGCACGCGGCACCCTCTCGCCTGAAGGAACTCAGGCTATACGTCTGGCATGCAGTGCAGGTCTTGTCAATTGAAATCTTGGAAGGCCGAACGCCCTGGGCGACCAGTCGCGCAGCAACAACTTGCTTGAGATCGAAGAAGGTGCGTCCGCCCCTTTTCTCGGAGAAGCGGGCGACCTCGCCCGGGGGAAACTCGCCCAGGAGATCGTCTCCGACCTCGTAGCAGCAGCGTCCGATGCCTGCGCCAATCACGTAGGTGGTCCGGGCGGCAGCGCTGCCGATCGCTCCCAGCGAGCGCGTCAGCTCCTCGACGATGCCGGACGCTATTCCTCTCCACCCGCAGTGGGCGACTCCGAGTTGGCCTTCCGGGCCCACCGCCAGGAGCGGTATGCAGTCAGCTACGCTGACCCCGATCGCCAGCCCCCGCCGATCGGTCACAATCCCGTCGCAGGCTGAGCTTGCCGGGACACGGCCACCGGCGCGGATCACTCTCACATCCCTGCCGTGGACTTGCCTGGGGATGATAACCTCCTCCACCGCCGAACGGCCGGCCTCGGCACGCACGAAGGCCGAGGCTTCCTCAACCCATGCTTTGTAGGCTTGGCCCAGAGCTGCCTCCCTGAAGACTATGATGCCGTGGAGGATATTGTCCTGGTCAAGCTGGCTATAAGTCAGCCAGGTTCGGCCGTCCCTGGTGGAGCTTCGGGGTTCAATCAGACGGGGCCTCAAACCGAGGTGCCCTTCCTAGCTACGCCGCGCACAC
>DATKKY010000035.1:0-3998 GCA_035542695.1 bacterium
GCTCGTGGACTACTTGCTCCACATAATAGACGGTGCGCAACCGACGTCGGGGCAATCATGAGAGTCGCATCCAACCAGTGGCTCAAGCGGACTCCGCCGAGTGTCACGCCGCCTGCCGGGTGATGCGGGCAGGCGTCGCGCCACCCTGCGGCGGCGCCGCTTAGCCACACCGTCGGGCCGAAAGGGGATTGGCAGCATGAGGTCCTCGCTCGGTAGCACGGTATGCTTGGGAGCTTTCCTGGTCCTAGTGCAGGGGTATGCGCTGCATGCTGTCCCAGCGCTTGGATACATGGGCGGGGCCATCCGAGCTCAAGTTGTGGGAATCGAACCCGGGACAGACAGAGTATTCTACTATCGCACCTTCCACGACGAATCTGGGGCGGGGCCCGAAGTATGGTTCTTCGATCTGAACGCCGACAATCCGGAGTTGGCGAAGCGTGCCCCGGCACTCGATGGCCCCGATGACGGCGAGTGGCACGGTGGAGAGAATATCAATGAGAAGTGGCGCTCGCTCGCTCAGACACTAAGGCCCCTGCCCAGTTCGACCCAGTTCGACCTTCGGATCAATCTGACTACGGACAGTGTCGGCGTGGAGCCGGAGTGGAACTCTCCGACCTATGAGGGTCATCTCGCGATCAAAGGTCAGGGCATTGGCCAGGCGTGCACCCTCACAATTTTCTGCGAGCCTATGATCACCATTCGTGGGCTTTATTCAATCCCCGGCCGCCAAGAGGCAATCGCGGTGGTCTCGTACGTGGGTCGCTCATACGGATGTGAGGAGGTCGAGCGGCCCGTTCTGCTCACCCCCGACGGAGCCGGTACACTCGCCCCTCAGCACGACAGACAGCAAGAGGCGGCGCCGTACCGCCCGGAACCCTTTGTTTTCGGCAAGACAACGATGCTGGGCTGCTGTGCCGGCCAGTTCAAAGGTGGCTTTGTTGAAGCCGGGCCACCCGGCACCGCAGTATTTTCTTATCTGGCATTCGAAGAAGTGATGGTGAGACCTCCTCAGGTGTGGCTGATCAGTCTTGTCGGCGGTTATTCACCGAAGCCGATTCGGTACAGCCTGTCTGACGAGGATTCCATAGACAGGAATTGGGATGACCTGCGTGCCGTCAGGCGGGCGGGCGGTCGCGGTGGCGATCTAGTCGGGAGAGATCGGGTCGACCTGACACTCCACTTGACCACAGAGAGTGCGGGCAGCGATCCGATGAGCGGGGCTCGATGCTATCACGGTGAGCTCACGGCAGAGACCCCGAGTGGCCGAGGGAGCGCCGCAATCGATATGTTCTGCGATACAGCAATTGCCGTGCGGGGTGTCTACCCACTTCCTGCGTTCTGTGAGCTCGTCATCATGAGCTACACCCGAAGTGCCCTTGGACGCGGACGGAAGGACGTGCCCATTGTCATCTATCCGACCAGGTAGCGGTTCGCATGCCGCGATACAACAGTCTCGGTGCAACAAGTGGCTCAAGCGGACTCCGGCGAGTGTCACGCCGCTTGCGAGGCGAGAGGCGCAGGCGTCGCGCCACCCTGCGGCGGCGCAGCTTAGCCACACAGTTAGGCACATAGGTGCATCGTGTTGCTGGAGACTCGTGGGCCAAGCCACGTGCCTTATGAGTGGCGGGTGTTAGGACTGTGAGACTGGACTCGGTTATCCTGGTTACCAGCACGACTGTCTTGCTCCTGGCTGCATGTAGCCTCGCTGGAGGCGCCCCTGACACACTTTGGATGAGAACCTACGGATGGGGCGGTGACGAATATGTGGCACCTGGTGACATGGGGTATGCGTTAGCTCAATGCTACGATAGCGGCTTCGTCGTCGGAGGCTGCGGGTTTCCGGTTTGGCCCAACCGGGCGCTATCTGTCGTCCGTACGGATCCGTATGGCGACAAGCTATGGGACTACTCCTGCTGTCCGTCCCTCCGGTGTAACGGGTGCGCGTTCTCGGTTCAAGCGACTGCCGATAGCGGTTTCATCGCCACGGGGTGGCTCGAGGACGATGATACCCGGGGGCGTGATCTTGTGTTCGTACACAAGTCCCGTTTGATCCATTTGGGGTGGATAGCCTGTTGCGGCGGCGCCGGTTTTGACGCAGGGTACAGTGTGCTGCAGGCACCCGGTGGAAGCTACGTCGCCGTCGGGGAACTCGATGGGGGCGATTCTCGTCATAGCGACATCCTGGTTGCTGGCTGCAGCGCGGAGGGCGACAGCGTCTGGATGAAAAGCTACGGCGGGACGGGCACCGATGTGGGCTACTCTATCTGCCCGGTAATCGGCGATGATGGGTACATGGCCTGTGGAGTTACTTCTTCAGAGGACTGCTTTGGGCTTGGCGTGATCCTGCTCAGACTTGCTGCGAACGGCGACACTTTGTGGACCAAGACATACGCAACTCCGACGTGCTGGGCATCTTGCTCGATGGCCCAGACCCGGGACGGCGGGTACGTCATCGCGGGGACGGAATACCCGTATGTGCCGCCCGCGCTCTCATGCTATTCCGGTAGTCACATCGTGATACTCAAGGTCGACGTAGGCGGCGACATGGTATGGAGTCGGCAATACGGCGGGACCGGGGATGACTGGGCGAGAGACATTCAACAGACATCAGATGGTGGGTTTGTCGTCGTGGGGCGCACCGACTCTCGGGGGGCGGGCCAGGACGATGTCTATCTCCTGAGGCTCGATCAGAATGGTGACACTCTTTGGACAGGGACATATGGCGGTGAAGATTTCGACGAGGGCACGAAGGTCCGCCAAGGGATGGACGGTTGCTACATCATAGCCGGTACGACCAGTTCCTATGGCGGCGGAGCTAGTGACATGCTCTTGATCAAGACCCTACCTGATCCGACGCTCGGTCTGCCTTGGCCGACGCGGCTATCGGTGTCTCCTGGGTGGCCCAACCCATCTGCAGGGTCGGCGGCATTCGCGATGGAGCTCTCTCGGCCCGCAGACGTGTCGCTATCCCTATTCGATGTGGCAGGGAGACTGCTTGGAGCACAGCTTAGTCGGCCCGGAGGTGTCGGGCACTGGGAGTGGGACGTTGATCTCAAAGATCTGTCGAGGCGCGCGCTCGTACCGGGCGTGTATTTCTGCCACTTCCGGGCTGGCGAGTCCTCCGTGACTCGGAAGGTGGTGTACACAGGCAATCGAGGAGATTCGGCGATCAGATGAACGAGGCAGTGCTGCTGCGCCGCTTAGCCACACCGTTCGGGCGCTGCGGGACGCGCAGGTCCCGGGCGTGGGAATATCCATACAACACGGAGCTGGAGTTCGGAGGTCCAGACCTGTTCCGAGCTCTACATATCACTGCGGGTTTGCTATAGATCAAGGGTCAGTTAATTCGAAAGGAGTGAGCCGATGCGAAGCAACAGAGTGGTTCTCGCAGTGCTGCTTTGTCTAGCCGGGGTGTCTGCCTGTGCCCCGCGGACGGTGACCCAGGTGGCAAGGATCCCTTTTCCCCAGGCTGAGTACGACCGGCTCAACGTGACCGGCACGGCCGTTATCACCGGGCAAGCTTTCATGAAGACGGGTGGCGGCGAGGTCAAGACGGCTGCAGGACATGACGTTCTCCTCAATCCGGTTACGTCTTACAGCAACCAGTGGTATGAGGTCGCCTATATTCAACACAAGCCTATAGCGAAGGCGGATTCGACCCTTTCGAAATATGTTCTCCGGCAGACAGCAGACGGTGATGGCCACTTCACATTCAGGGATGTTCCTGCCGGCGACTACTATCTCGTTGCGCCCGTGTACTGGGATGAGCCTGGTAGCAACGGCGGCCCGCCCGTACATCAGGGCGGCCTCATCGCCAAGAGGATATCAGTGGCAGAGGGGGACACCCTCCACGTCATATTGACAAGATAGGGGGGCCTAACCAGTGGCTCACGCGGACTCCGGCGAGTGTCACGCGGCTTGCGAGGCGAGAGGCGCAGGCGTCGCGCCGCCCTGCGGCTACGCCGCTTAGCCACACCGTTGGGCAGAACCAAGAAGCT
>DATKKY010000036.1:0-12041 GCA_035542695.1 bacterium
TGTCGCCGGTTCGATGGTGCTTGGCCCTAAGTATCCGGTAGATCACTGGATCGCGCATATTGATGTTGGGAGATGCCATGTCGATCTTGGCCCGCAAGGTCCGTGAGCCATCCGGAAACTCGCCTCGGCGCATGCGTTCGAATAGATCAAGATTCTCCTCGACTGATCTGGCGCGGTACGGGCTGTCCTTGCCCGGCGTGGTCAGGGTACCTCGGAATTCAGCCATCTGGTCTGGGCTCAGGTCGCACACATATGCCTTGCCAGCTTTGATCAGCTGGACGGCGTACTGGCAGAGCTGCTCGAAGTAGTCGGAAGCATAGAAGAGCCGATCTCCCCAGTCAAATCCCAGCCACCGAATGTCTTCCATTATCGATTCGACGTACTCCACTTCCTCCTTCGCCGGGTTGGTGTCGTCGAACCTGAGATTGGTGAGTCCCCCGTATTCCTCGGCAATCCCGAAATCGATGCAGATCGCCTTGGCGTGGCCAATGTGCAGGTACCCATTGGGCTCCGGGGGAAATCGCGTGTGGACCCTGCCTTCGAATCTCCCGGTCTTTAAGTGTTCATTGATAATGGCTCGGATGAAGTCGACCGGGACAGGCGAACTGCCGCTGGTCATCCATTGGCTCCTTTCAACGGAATCAGCATGTTAGACATATTAGAAGTGAGCCGCCGCCCAAAGTCAACGCCCCCCTCGCAGACCTTATACAAATCCAGCTAAAGCTCGGCCTCCCCCCGCCGATAAGAACCAAGGAAGGAAGAAGTCCTCGCCGATAACACCCCGGCACTTGAATGCAAAGGGGTGTCTCGGATGCGATGTCCAGAAGAGCAAGGACAGAGGATGCTCGCAAGGATCAGCGTACTAGGATTCGCGCTTGTTGCTCTCCTACCGATAAGCCTCGCGTTCGGTTTTCAATCTGATCCGGTACCTCTTGCTGAGCCGCAGATCGCGCCCGCAAACCCTCATCCATACGAGGAGCTGCCCCCGGGCACGGGCTTCATACCCCCGCCCGGAGACTTCTCTTACTTGCAGGCACCCATGGCCGGCCGCTACCTCGCGCTGCCATCCAAGTTCGATTGGCGCGAGGCCGGCAAGGTCTCCCCGGTCAAGAACCAGGGCTCCTGCGGGTCATGCTATGCCTTCGCTTTCGCAGCATGTTTCGAGGGAAAGCTGCTGGTGGATGGGGCCGGGCTCTTTGACTTCTCCGAGAACAGCATCAAGGAATGCAACTACTTTGGCTCCAGCTGCGGCGGGAGCAATGACTGGAACGTCGCCAATTTCCTGACTACCAAAGGCACCGTTCTCGAAGCGTGCGATCCTTATGTGCCCAGCGACGTCGCCTGTAAAACCACGTGCGCCTACCAAAAGACTCTGCTTGACTGGCGGGTGATCTCCGGCGTGAACCCGCCGGCCGTTGACGTACTCAAGAGCTACATCCAGACCTACGGCCCGATCTGCACAACCATGTACGCCGGCAACGGAGACCAGTGGCGCTCCGAGTTCCAGGCCTATGACGGTTCTTACACCCTGTACCACGTCGGAGGAGAACAGCCCAACCACGCTGTCCTGATCGTCGGCTGGGATGACAACGCGGCATATCAGGGAGGCACCGGAGCCTGGATCGTCAAGAACAGCTGGGGAACCTACTGGGGAGGCACCTGCGGCTATGGGACCGAGCGCGGCTATTTCAAGATCGCTTATGGTTCGGCTCAGATCGGCGCCTACTCCTCATTTGTGTATGGCTGGCAGGACTACGATCCTGACGGCGATCTTCTCTACTATGACGAGGCAGGCTACTCCGGAAGCGTGGGCTACGGCAGCAAGACCATCTGGGCCATGACCAAGTTCGTGCCGTCCAAGGATTACACCGCCAAGCGAGTAGAGTTCTGGACGTTGGATGCAGCTACGGATGTTGACATCTACATCTATGACAATTTCAACGGCAGCACAGTCTCCAACCTGCTAACGTCCGATCTTGACCATTCCTTCGCCAACGCGGGCTATCATTCAATCGAGCTTTCGACACCTATCCGCCTGGCCAAGGACAACGATGTTTATGTAGTGGTCAAGATAACTGACGCCACTTCGCTCTTCCCCATGTGCTTCGACTCGATGGGTCCCAAGATGCCGGGTTATAGCTACATCAGCCCAAACGGCAGCTCTTACACCCAATTCTCGAACGGCGATCTGGGGATCAGGCTCCGGGTGGGCAAGAACGTGGCCTGCGGCGACGCCGCGCAGGCGCCCGTGATCACGACGATAGCCGACGTGCCGGCAGATCACGGCGGCTACGTCACTCTGACTTGGAAGCGCAGCTCTTATGATGGTGAAGGCAGCTCTCCCAAGATAAGAATCTACCGAGTCTGGAGAAAGCGAATTGACCCACTTCCCGGCGACTTGCTGCTGGGGGCCGGCAATGGCCCCCGGTCTGACGGCCCATACGAAGTGGGGCCTTCCGGGCTCATGTGGGAAGTGGTCGGCACCGTAACTGCGACCGGCGCCTGCTGTTATCAGTTCAAGGCTCAGACCCACGGCGACCTGAGCGGTACGGATACGGTATGGACCTACTATTACGTCAGCGCCCAGACCAGCCTGATGGGCGACCATTTCGATTCCCAGCCGGCTCAAGGTTACTCGATTGACAACTCTAGCACTCTCGCGCCCCCGGCCGACCCGCAGGGCCCGGCTGCGCCCGGCCACGACCAGCAGACCGCGACCGCGCTGGCTCCCCCGGAGCCCAACCCGAGTGCACAGGGCTTCCTGGTCAGGTTTGAACTCGCTGCCCCGCAGTGGGCATCCCTTGTTGTGTATGATGTCGCCGGGCGCGAGATCGCCGTGCTGAGCGAGGGCCTCTTGGAGGCAGGACCTCATACGGCGCGCTGGGACCCGGGTGCTGATGGCACACCGCGACCCGCTCCCGGCGTCTACTTCGCCAGGTTGGCCACGGCAAGAGAAGTTCACACGGCCAAACTGACGCTTACCCGCTGACAAGCTACAAAGAACAAGGTCTGGCCAGCGCTCGCGCGCTGGCCAGACCTGTCTCGATCTGATCCCCTTTGTTCCCTTACAGTTTCATCAGTTTTTGCATGGCAGCCAGGTGGCCATCGACCTCAGCCCTGAGGAAGTACGCACCAGACGCCACCGGACTCCCATACTCGTCCGTACCATTCCAACTCACACTCCGATACCCTGCCGCCATCCGCTCCCGCGCTACCGTCGCTACCTTCCGTCCCCGTATGTCATATAACTCCAAACTCACCTCACCCCCCACCGGCAACGCCAAACTTATCGTCGCCCCACTGTGCAACGGGTTCGGCTCACTCTTCATCTCAAACTTCTCCGGTAACGCTACCGCTCCCTCTCCCCCACCCCCATCACCCAACCCCATCCCAAACGTCGGCGCCTGTAAACTATGGCTCGCACTACATGCCCCAAATAACCAGTTCATGTACTGCGCCGCAAACTGCATCCGTAACATGCTGTTCCCATACGGCACCAACGCACTCGCATCTCCACTCAACGCCCGATCTGCTACCGCCAAAAACTGATCCACCGTCAAACCCGCAAAATTCGCTACCTCCGGCGGTATCACCACACTCCCATAACACGCCGTCGCCGCTGGATACCCTATACTCGCCAAATACCCACCACAGGAGAACTCCCGGTTCAGCCGCAACGCCAATATCTCCCCATATATCGACCCCAACTCCCACCGACCTGGATCCGTATAGTCACGAGTCAGCGCCCCAGGCAACCCATACCCGCACTTGAATGTCTCCACCGCTTGCGCACTCGTCCACTTCACCAGGTACCGCCGAGTACCACTGTGAGACCCTATCGTCACCCCGTTCGGAAATACATCATGGAAATGATCGTCCCGAATGCATGCCGGCGTCGTCGATATCAACCGGTTCGGCGCCTCTAAACACGCCGCCGTCCAGTCAGAACATACAAACGAACAATAAGGATCAGGCTGCCCTCCGGACACGGTTATCCGCTGGCAGCACTCGTTGGATACATTGCCACAGGCATCATAGGCCACCCAACACTGAGTATAAGTGGTCTCTGTCTCGGCAACTGTCCCGGGCGGCAGAGGCGGCCCAGACTGCAGTTCGGGCGCTGCAGGGCAGTTGTCGGAATAAGTTGGTTCGTCGAAGATCACCGGATCACCGATGTTGATCGACTTGTCCGGCGCGCAGGTCAAGACCGGCGGCGTCGTATCCACAGGCTGCACTATGGTCTGCGCGGCCACCGCCGAAGCATTCCCACAGGCATCGCGAGCCACCCAGCTCCGGACGTGGGTGTATTCGCACGCACCAGGCCCAGGTGTAACAGTCGTTGACACCACGGTGACCGACGGGCTTGGATCGCAGTTGTCAGAGACCTGCGGGTCAGTGAAGACCACCGCCGCATTGCACGCCACCCTGCTGCTTGGCCCGGCTATCAATGTCGGAGGAACGGTATCCGTGCCCCTGTAAATGCTCTCGGAGAACGACGAGCCCACATTGCCGCAGGCGTCACGGGCCGACCAGGTTCTCGTGTATGTCGAATCGCAGGGCCCAGGCCCAGCAACCACCCTGGTCGAAACCACGCTGATCACAGGACTTGGATCACAGTTGTCCGAAACTGAAGGCGCGTCAAATACTACAGCAGCACCACAAGCAATCCGTTTGCTTGTCGTCCCCGTAAGAACCGGCGGGGCAGTGTCAACCGTTCGCACGAAGCTCTGGACGAATGGCTCGGACACATTCCCGCACGCGTCCTGGGCGGTCCATCTGCGAGTGGAGGTGATGTCGCACGGCCCCGGCCCAGCCTGGTCCACTGTGGAGACTACCCTCAGGACCGGATTGGGATCGCAGCCGTCTGAGACCTGAGGATCTTCGAAGACTACCGGCTGATTGCACGCCAGCCTGCCGCCTGGATTGCCGGTCAACACTGGAGCCTGGTTGTCCACCGATTCCACTATGCTCTGGTGAACCGGGTCCGACTGGTTCCCGCACACGTCCCGAGCTACCCACACTCTAGTGTGGGTGACTTCGCACTTCCCCGGCCCGGGCTGATCGGTCGTGGACTGCACTATTAATGTAGGGTTGGTATCGCAATTGTCCGAAACGCTGGGATCGGTGAACACCACGGGTTGCTTGCAACCCGCCCTGCCGTCCGGAGCCGCGACCAGCGTGGGAGCTATGCCGTCCGTCACCTCGATTATGTGCTGGCAGTAAAGCTCTGACCAGTTGCCGCACTGGTCGTAGGCTTTCCAACATCGCGTGTGCGTCACTTCGCACGACCCCGGTCCCGGCTGCTGGTCGGTGGAAATGAGAACCAGGGTCGGCTCCGCGTCGCAGTTGTCCGTGACCGTCGGTGTGTCGAAGACCACATCCTGGTTGCATGCTACCCGGCCGTCGGAGGCGCCGCTCAAGACCGGTGCGACCGAGTCAACCGGCTGGATGATGCGCTGATAGAACGGTTCGGACTGGTTGCCGCAGGCATCGTGGCCAACCCAGGAGCGGATGTGAGTGATCTCGCATGAACCTGGCCCTGGCTCTTCTGTAGTGGAGACCACTGTCAAGACGGGCTGCGAGTCGCAATTGTCTGAAATCTCCGGATCGGTGAACTGAACTGGCTGGTTGCATGCCACTCTGCCGGTAGTAGTCCCGCTGAGCACCGGAGCATCGTGGTCAGTCAGCTCCACCAAGCTTTGGCTGCACCGGGCCTCGTTGCCGCAGGCGTCGCGCGCGAGCCAATGCCTGATATGGGTGATCAGGCATGGGAGAGGCCCTGGAATGTCCTCGGTTGAATCGATCGTCACAACAGGGTTCGGATCACAGTTATCTGTGACGGAAGGCGTGTCGAACACCACCGGCTCATTGCACCCGAGCAGCTTGCCAGGTGCGCAGGTCAACTCCGGAGGGGTCGTGTCTGTTACATTGATCGTTTGCACACAGGTATCCGCAGTTCCGGATGCATCCTCCACTTCCCAACTGCGGCGGATCGAGTACTGATAGAGACATGCACCAGGCACTATCTGGTCCTCATAGGTAGTATCGAAGGGCGGGCAAGTCCCTTCGATCGTGGGCCATCCGGTAGCCGAGGGATCAACTGGATCTTTGCAACCAATATCAAGAGGCGCCGGGCAGGTGATGCTAAGCTTGCAGGTCTTCGGACAGACCAGACCGCAGATCGTCCCGGTGTAGGTTGTGCCTCCGGCCGCGAGAGCACAGGGCACGTCACCGACATCGTAGATGCCATCCACCGTGAACGTGAAGTCGAACCTCCCGATTGCGGGGAACACGGCCCACTTGATGCCGTGGATGCCGGTGGACGCGTCAACGCCCACTGTGTACCCGGTGGGACAGGCGGTCACGATGTTGACGCGGGCTATGCAATCCCCCAACCCGATGTTGACCGCACTGCCCTGAGGGGGCAGACTGTCCCACTGCAGGATGTAAAACCAAGTTGCCTGATGGGCGGCGTAGTCATTTTCGACACCCTCGAAGCTAAGGCTGAAATGGCCCAGGGTCGCGGTGTGGGTGCAGGCTGCGTCGAGACCAGCTCGAGCGCCAATCGATCTCGCCACGGCCGCCTTCGTAGGAACGTCGGCAGCCCCGGCAAGAGCTACTACCAACGTACTCAGCAACAAGACCAATACAAAGGTGACAACATTCCGTGGAATCCGACCTGTCTTCCTTGCCATCTTCCTAACCCTCTCCCTCGCGCCTGCACACTCGCGTGTTGGGTTGCAGCAACCTGATGTGCTCCAAGCGGTGCCCTGCCCGCGGCACTCCCAGACCGATCACCGTTTCCGGCGGAAGACCCGTCGGCTTTCACTCCGCTTGTGCCTAGCGAATTTCAGCTGAAACTCCGTACGAACCCCTGTAGAGAAACTCTCGGTGGGTATCTCCGGATGCTCCGAACGCGAAATGGACATCTTGATTAGCTTCTCAATGTTCCGCACATCACCGCCCTGGTCCGGGGTCGCGAGAGAAATGGCTCGTCCCTCCATGCCCGCCCGGCCCGTCCGTCCAATCCGGTGAACATAACTGCCCGGGTCATCCGGCAGATCATAGTTGATCACCAATTCGATGCCTTGGACATCGATGCCGCGCGCTGCGATGTCAGTAGCGACCAGCACGCGGTACTTGCCGGACTTGAAGCCGGAGAGCGCCTCTTTCCGCTGACCCTGAGTTCGATCGGAATGGATTTCGGCCGCAGCGTTGCCGGCTCTCCTCAGAACTTGGGCTACCCGCCGCGCCCCGCGCTTGGTGCGCGTGAAAAGCAGCACCGGGCCAGTGTACTGCTTGAGGAGTTTCTCAAGCAGCAAGCCCTTGTTGTCCTTCTTCACCACGAAAACCTCATGGGAGACATTCTCGGCGGCGGTTCCGGACGGTGCGATTTCGGTATGCACCGGCAGGTGCATGTGAGCAGATGCCATGTCCACAATCTCCGCTGGGATGGTCGCCGAGAACAACATCGTCTGACGATTCCTCGGAATGGTCTTGATTATGCGCTCAATCTGAGGGGCAAACCCCATGTCAAGCATCCGATCAGCTTCGTCCAGCACCAGGACGTGAACATCATCCAGACGGACATACCGCTGGCTCATAAGGTCGATCAGGCGCCCCGGCGTGGCAACCAGGACGCGCGGGTTCTTCTTGAGAGAGGCGATCTGCGGAACTATGGACTCGCCGCCGATAAAGACCCCCGTTCCGATCGCCAAGGCCTGTGCGAACGGCTTGAGTGCATCCCGTATCTGAATTGCCAATTCGCGAGTCGGAGCGAGTACCAGTCCCCTGCCCTTCTTCTGAGCCAACCGCTGGATCATGGGAATGCCATAGGCGAGGGTCTTGCCGGTGCCCGTCTGGGCGATGCCGATCACGTCCTTGCCCTCTATGGCGACTGGAATGGCCTTGCGCTGAATGGGAGTGGGCACCTTGTAGCCCTGGGCTTCGATCCTTGCAAGCAGTCCGGGTGCTATGCCGAGTCCGTAGAAGCTTCCTTGCACGGGGTTCATCACATTGCCATGCTACCCTTAGACTGCTTTTCTGTCAAGAAGCCAATTGCTTGGCGGGGGTTGCCCTCAATGCAGGACGTCGAGGGGCGCGACCTCGACCTTGCGATAGACGGTCTCGGGAGGCAATGCCGCTCCGCCCACCCGTAGGAGATCGCTGATCGCAATTCCAAAGTGGACTTCGTTCTCGCGCAGGTATGGCTCAATAAGGCTCCAGTCGGCGGCGGAAAGGGCCGCAAACCGGCCGCCATTGAGCTGATCATCGTCCACTTTATGGTGGGGATCACGAAGGTAAATGGCTCCGCCGGATGCCAGCGAGAAGAGATTGCCGCCGGAGTAGGGCGTATCCAGCTCTACAAGCTGGCCCTGGGAATCAAAGCCGACTCCATTGAGAATGGCAAATCCACCACCTTCGAGCGGGTCCCCGGCCATAAAAGACTCGGCCAAGTAGTCAAGGCAGGTGCCGTTGATCACAACACGGGGACGACCCACAGCATTGATCAGCGGACGCCCCGCCGCAGATCCCAAGACAAAGACTGCTCCCCCCTTGGCCCCGTAAAGAAAGGTCTGGCCAACGTCGCCGTGGATCACCAGCCGCCCTCTCCTCAGAATCTGGCCCACCTGATCCTGGGCATCCCCGTGAACAATAATGTCGCCACCGTCCAGGCCCGAGCCAAGGTAATCGCCGCTGTCTCCATAGATGTCCAGCCTCACACCGTCGGTGCCGGGCCCTAGCCCACAGCCCGCGAAGCGCGCTCCGCGCCAGTCGAAACCGACGATGTGACGCCAGCCAAGCGCGTGAGCTTTCGAGAGGAGCCGCGCTGCCGAGTCCTCGCCTTCCGACGGGAAACCGGAGACATCGATCACCAGCACCCGTTCTCCCGTCCCCGGCCCGCGGAGGCCAGATCGGCCATCGAAGCTCAGGCCCCGATGCGTTCCGCCCGTGCCCGCGCTCAAAGCCGGTACCTCAAGCATCACGCGGCTGAGCCCTCGGTCGATCGCGGCCAACGTGGCCGACCGTTGCTTGCTGCCCGGGTCAAATCGCCGGTCGTGGATCAGAGTCAGCACTTGGATGGCGCGAGAGCACGAGCCCTCGTCCTGGCGGGCAAACTCTGCTAACCAATCCACCCAAGCTTCCATCCCGCCGAGGTCAACCTCAGTCAAGGCCTCGCGAGCACGGTCAAACCAGGCGTTCGCTTCCTCTTCGGTGCTTGCGGTGACCATCGAACGCAGCCCGTCAACCAGGCCAGAGCGCGTATCCGCCTGCCCCCGGCGCTGCGGGGGCGGCACCGTGACCGGCTTGCCAAACTTGTCGTGAACTTCGAGACCCAAGCTGCCGCCCTCGCCGGCCACTGTAAAAACGAAGGCCCCGCCATCGGTGTGGCTGCCACCTCGCGCCACCCAGTACTTGTCGGCCAAAGGCTGGAAGCGCCGGTCTTCAGCGGCAAGGCTCCTTAAGCAAGCGTTTATGGCCTGCCGTTCGGAGGCGACGAGCCCAATCTTGACAGCGTCGGCGCCGGCCCCCTGGCTCTCGTAAAGAGCGAATACTTGAGGCCGCAACATCGACGTGTCGGTGATACCCACCAGCTGCCACTCGCGGCTGTCCGGGCGGCTTCGAGCGATGATGAAGAACCAGGGGCCGTCAGGGCTGCCATGAAGATGGGTTTGCTGGATAGCCTGATAGAGCTCGCGTTTCTCTGGCGGGAGCTTGTCAAAATCGCGCTCGGTCGTCGGAGCCAATGCCTCAAGTAACACTTCAAGTGGGTAGCCATAAATCCTATCCCACAAATCAAATAGGAGTACGCTAACCTCGGTGTCCGTCAGGAAGAGGGGCACGATGTTGCGCTGGCGCAGGTACTCGGTCACACGGTGGTAGTTCGCGAAATCGCCGTTGTGGACCAGGGCTTCGTTGACCCCGATGAAGGGGTGGGCGCCCCCGGGATGCCAGATACGCCCCTTGGTAGGATACCGCTGGTGGGAGATCCAGACGTGACCGGTCAG
Organism: bacterium; assembly: GCA_035542695.1. Taxonomy (GTDB): domain Bacteria; phylum Arandabacterota; class Arandabacteria; order Arandabacterales; family Arandabacteraceae; genus DATKKY01. The sequence goes on from DATKKY010000036.1 coordinate 10,011, forward strand.
GTTCTCGAGACCATAGTAGTCTATAGCCTGCTCGGCGTAGCCAACCACCTTGAACACCAGCAGGTCACGCCCGTGGCAAAGCACGAACGCCCGCTTCTCGCCCAGGCTTGAGTAGTAGCGCTGGTTCAGCCGGAAGGTGTTCTGGTAGATGTATTCGTCTTCCACCTGGCGCGCTGCGAGATGGCGGAGGCCATTCTCCTCAGCGAAACGGGCAAGCACCTCGGGCTTCACCCGGCAGAAATAGCGGACCACATCGGGCGGACGAACTTCAAGGCCGGGCACGGAGCGCCAGTCGTGAACGGCGCCGACCACATGAGCCTCGGCCACATCGAACCGGCCGTCGAGACACTCGGCCTCGACCTCTCGGCGGGCGTCACTGTCCAAGTAAGCGACCTGAATGAGGTAATGGGTCCGCAGCACATCCGGGCTCACACCCAGCTGGGCAGCATCGAGCCCGGCAACGGCTATCCCTCCGCCTTTGCCGTTGCCGCGATTATGCATCTGCCGGCTTGCCGCAATCACGTGGCGCCCCGCGACCGCCACATTGGCGGCGAGCCCCAATACGCCACAGCCACCCTCACCTGCTTCGCGCGACTTGGGCCCGGTTGGCAAATCAGCTATCAAGCTGGCCCGGGAGTTCACGAGTGCATCCGCCAGGCCGCGGCGTGAGTTCTCGAGAGCCATCACAGTCACTCCAGATACACCAAGAGGTCATGGCGACCTCTCAGCTCGTTGATGCTGCTGACGCCAACTGCCTGCAAGATGCCCGCGAGTTGCCAGAGCCAGCTGGTGTAAAGGTTCACGATCCATTGCCAGGCATTCTCGGCATCCAGGAGCTTGGCGCGCTCGGGATCCGTAGTGGTTATCCCAAAGGGACAACCACGGCCTTGCTCGCAGCTCCCCAAGCGTGTGCAGCCCATCGCGACCAGTTCCGCCGTGCCGACCACGCACCCATCGGCTCCCAGAGCGATCGCCTTGGCCACGTCATAGGCGCTCCTAATCCCGCCCGACGCCACCACAGTCAGTTGGTCTCGGATGCCTTCGCTCTCCAGGAAGCGATGCACCTTCGGGATGGCGTACTCGATCGGCATGGCGATGTTCTTCTTGGCAATCTCGGGAGCAGCCCCCGTTCCGCCATACGCGCCGTCCAGATGAAGAATGTGCGCCCCCGCGAAGAATGAGCCTACCGCGACCATATCTACATCGGACGGCGTGCTCACTTTGACGCTGATCAAAGCTCGAGGGTTCACCTGCTTGAGCCAATCCACGTGCTTCTTGTGGTCCTCCACTGAATAGACGCTATGGAAAGGAAATGGACTGAAAAGCGACGTGCCGCAAACAGCCTCGCGCTCCTCGGCCACGACCTCGGTATTCTTCTCGCCCAGGAGATGCCCTCCCAAGCCTGGTTTGGCTCCCTGCGCATACTTGATCTCGACGATCGGCGCGCGCTGAATAGTTTCCTCGCGCACCCCAAAAAGTCCGGTCGCAACTTGTGTGATCACCGACTCTGCGTACGGGACCAGACCTTCCGGGTAGCCTCCCTCTCCAGTCGAAGTGAAAGTGCCCAGTCTCTGCGCAGCCCGCGCCCGAGCCACCATCACCGCCAGGCTGACACTGCCGAATGACATCCCCGCTCCGTACCAGGGAACTCGTGTCCGGATTTCCGGGCGCCCGTCGCCACGCCGATTAAGAGCAAGCGCGAAGTCAAACTGGGCCGGATCGGCAAGCCACCCTTGAGTTCCCTGCTCGCGCCACTGGTCGCTCAGCTCAAAGGCGAAGGCCAAGCGGTCAAAGCCCCCACCCGAGCTCCCTACCCGAAATTCCTGCTTACCATCGGGGGATCCGTCGCGGGCCTGTTGGCGGCTCGATGAAAGCAGAGCGAAGGTCCACCGCATGTCGCCCTCGCCACTCTCTTCTTCAGGGAGGCGCCGGTAGCTAGCGAGGGGCGCGGTCGATGGGAAGAGCCGTCGAAATGACTTCACCTCAGCCTCTTCGAAGATCACGCGCCCGACCTCGCCCCTCAGCCTCCGC
>DATKKY010000037.1:0-5352 GCA_035542695.1 bacterium
TCCCAGGCATTTGTCCCGGTGTTCCAAGCGCACCATTCGTTCCAGTTGCTGTCGAGATTGACGTATGCGACATACTCGGGCAGGCAAAGGCCGCCAAACGCAATCTGATGACCCCACGGATCAGCACTGCCACCCAAATGGGTGGTGACAAAGGCCATACCAATCTGAACGCCCGTCCAACCATCCTGATCATGCCCGTAGCCGATGTAAAGCCCATCGCTCGCCGGGTAGACATACACATCGCCAATGTCAATCGGCGAGAACTGAGTATCACCACCATCCTGGTCAATCAGGGTATAGGGCGGGAAGTCATTCACGCCGTCCACCACGATAGCCCACGCCCAACCCGCCATTATCAAAACCATCACGCCCGCAAGCAGGAAAGACCCTCTAGCCGACACCTCACTCTACCTCCTCTCTCCTTGACGCCCAAAAGGCGACAAGGATAACTGTAAACCCTTGGGCGAAACGCTCGCCCGTCACGTGTGCCCCTGCTCTTACACTTACTTCCATTGTAGGCCACCAGACCACATTTGTCAAGTAAAGCATTGGGGCTGCGCTATACTGCAACCGCTTGCTCCGTCCGGCGTTACCTGAAGATTCCTTTGATGCCACCCCAGGTACCCGGCTCAACCCCAACCGGCTTACAAGGATCGTCACCCACCATCCCCCCAACACCGGCACAATGCGCGCTTATTGGCCAGTCGTAAAACGGCCCAGGCGGAGCTGAGCAGTCAAGCACGCCAAAGTTGCCGGTGGCAGGATTAAGCTCGGGGCAGACCATGCCGACAGCATGAGCCGTCAGCCAGCAATAGCCCGGAGCACTTCCCCACGTAGTCTGGCAACTTGACCAGGAAATAGCCGTGCCCCTGGTACTTGCAGGATACACCGTCTGGTTGGCCGAATGAGTGATGGTACCCACAGCCACGTCGCCCTTGCACCTCGTCCACACACCCGAGCCCCACGTCCCTTCAGGCCAGCTGAGTCCCGTCTCGTTCCGCGTGTATCCGGCAAGATCGTAGAAGACCGGCATCACGTCGACGTCAGCGAGGCTAGGCCAAGTGAAGACAATCTGCGAGCAGCTGGTGAACGTCGGGTAATTGGTACTGCACGATGTCGGGTGCGCCTTGACGTGGACAGCAAGCTTGTGGGCGAAGTTAGCCCCTGCGAAAGTGGCTGTGCTAACAGCGATCAAGCCAAACACTAGGCAAACCGCAGCCAGCCATTTTGCCATTGGCGGCACCTCCTCTCAAGAAGAGGATACCACCGCGACAGCGCTATTTCAAGGCTTTTGGGGGCCCAGCTTCACCAGCTCCACCCGCCGGTTGTTGGCTTTGCCTTCAGCCGTAGCATTGGTGTCAATCGGCTTGGATTCGCCCCATCCCTTGGCCTCGAGCCGCGCCGGATCGACTTTGTAGGTGTCCTGAAGGTAGGTCTTCACCGCGTTAGCCCGATCCTGCGAGAGCTTCAGATTGTAATCCTCTGCGCCGTCACTGTCGGTGTGACCTTCGATCGAAAGCCGGAGCTTCGGGTCGTCCGTAAGCAGCTGCCCGATATCAGCAAGCGTCCTATACGATTCGGCTTTGATCTTGGCTGAACCCGAATCGAAGAGGATACCGTGCGTCACGATCTTGCCAGCCTCGTCCAGCTGCTGTCGCAGTGTCTTGCCCCCTTCGGCAAAGCGGAAGGCTCTAATCAGCATCGGATTATCAGCCTCGTCCTTCCACGGGTCCATCTCCACCTTGAACCCGACCGGGGCAAAGCCCTCGACCGCGGGCACATTGGCCACTCGCTCCTGGTCAATGTAGCACTTGATGGTGCTAGTGGTCGCCATCACCCGCATGGTGTGCTTGCCGGCGCTCACCTCGGCGGGCAGGATCTTGTTGGCCAACTGCTTGTCATTCACCGATAGGGCCGTGTGCTCGTTATCCTCCATCTGGAAATTGGCTATCTCGTTGTCCTCGGCGTCCACCCAGATGATGTGGAACCAATGCCCCTTATGCTCCGGGCCCTTGGCATAGAATTCCATCTCGACGGTGTACTTGGGGGGCAGGGGCCCAGCAGCCAGCTTTGGCCTGATCCAGCCCTTGTCGGTGCACATGATATAGTTCTCGTTGCCCTGCTTCGCCACCTCGAACACGCCCTGATCCAGTTTCCATCTGGACGGAAACTCCCCGATTTCCTCGCCCGCAAGATCGTCGTAGAAGATCACCTTGTCACCCGGCACGAAGTCGTACTTCGTGTAGAGGGTCATGTCCTCCGAAGTTGCCGTGCCGCCCTTGCCCTTGGCGGCAGGCTGGCCCTCCCCTTCTTTGGCCTCGCCCTGAGGCTGCTCGGCCTTGGTAGTGTCACTCCCTGATTGGTCAATCTTCTCTTCGACCTTTTGCTGGACCTTGTCGCTGGCCTTCTTCTTAAGAGCATCCGTCAGCCCCGCATGAGCCTTGTTAAAGCCGCCAGCCAGCCCCACGCACAGGCACAGTGCCGCAATAGCTATAAACGCCACCACTCTCCGCATGGTACCCTCCGCCGGTCAGCTGCTCGGTGGGCCTATCTCAGAATGACCAGTTGATGATAGGCAGAACCGGGAGCTTCTCCTTCTGCCGGATCACGTTGATGAGGCCGATCTGCAGACCGTACATCTTCTGGGTGTAGTTGATGAACCCGAGCTGCAAACCCGTCACGTCGGTCGCCACATTGAAGATCCCGTACTGGACAGCCTCGCCATTGTTCATCTGATTGTAGAACCCCGACTGAAACCCGCTGAATCTCTGCTTCACGATATCGATGGTGTTGGCCTGCCAACCCACAAAACTGCCGCCAACGTATCCCACGATGCCGTACTGCAATCCGACCGAGGTGCCGCCGGTGCAATGGTTGATGAGGCCGAGATCAAGGCCGTGAACTGAGACATTGCGGCCGTAGATCAGGTCTAGCCTCAAGAGCGATATGCTCAGGTTCTCATCCCGGAGCTGGACCGGCGGGAACAACGACAGTTGGAAAGTCGCGCTTCCCTCCGCATATCCACTCTCGACCGCTATACCCGCCAGGATCGCAATACCCACGCACGCCATGACGAATGCCCGCCTCATGATCCTACCTCCTTCCGGCCGAGCCCACGCTCTGCCGTGGTTAGGGTAGGACACTCCCAGCTAGGTGTCAAACCCTTTCTTGGCGGAGACGAGCCTGGAACGGCCGGCCGCCGACGCAAGCTCAGGCCCCGCGGAGCCAGTTCCGGCGGAAGCCAGCCGGCTTCAACACAAGAATAAAGTCCCCCACCCGCACTTCCGATAGAACTAGATGTCTTGTGGCCTGCGCCCAGGAGTATGCCTTGGCGTAGGCCCGGGCCTGGTTGGCCTCAGCAAACTCGTAAAGGGGGGCGCGCATGGCGGATAAACCGAAACTCGCAATCTTCTGGGCTTCCTCCTGCGGGGGCTGTGAAATTGCGACAGCGAACATCCATGAGAAGATCCTCGACGTAGTCAACCACTTCGACTTCATGTTCTGCCCGTGTTTGTTGGATACCAAGCGAAAGGATATCGAGCAGCTTCCGGACAAGAGCATCACTGCGACGCTCTTCAACGGTGCGATCCGCACCGAGGAGAACGAGGAGATGGCCCGCCTCCTGCGGCAGAAATCTCAGCTGCTGATCGCCTACGGTTCTTGCGCCTGGGTGGGCGGCATCCCCGCTCTTTCCAACCTTCACACGCGCCAGAAGCACTTGGAGACCATCTACCTCACAAGCCCGACGGTTGACAACCCGCAGCGGGTGATTCCTCAGGAGGAAACCGTAGTCAAGGAGGGCACGCTGAGACTCCCCCATTTCTACGAGCGGGTGAAGACTCTGAACCAGGTGGTTCCAGTGGATTATTACATACCGGGCTGCCCACCTGAATCGGAGCAGATCTGGAACGTAGTGCAGGCCCTGATCCGTGGGGACCAGCTGCCTCCGCCGGGGTCAGTTATCGGCGCCGGCCAGTCAACCACCTGCGATGAATGCAAGCGCAAGCGCACCGACAAGAAGGTGAAACAGCTCCACCGCATTTGGGAGATCATTCCCGACCCTGACCAGTGTCTCCTGGAGCAGGGCATCTTGTGCATGGGAGTTGCCACCCGAAGCGGATGCGGGGGCAAGTGCCCCGATGTCAACATGCCGTGCATCGGCTGCTATGGGCCGCCGGAAGGCGTCCGAGATCAGGCAGCCAAGATGGTGTCCACGCTGGGCTCCATCATGGACATCGAGCCGATCCGCAATATGCATGACGAGCAGGAGATCTATCGACACGTGGACGAGGCGTTGGCTGCGGTCCCGGATATCGCCGGGGTTGCCTGCAAGTTCAACCTGGGAACGCGGGCGCGCAACTGGGGCGAGGCCGAAGGAGACGACGAGCTATGACTCAAGTGACGATTGACCCGATCACCCGACTCGAAGGTCACGGCCGGATCGAGATCTTCCTGGACGATGACAACAAGGTCGAGAACGTCTATTTCCAGGTCCCAGAACTGCGCGGTTTTGAGCAGTTCTGCGTTGGTCGACCGGTCGAGGACATGCCGGTGATTACCAACCGGATCTGCGGCGTCTGCCCCGAGGCGCATCATATGGCTGCAACCAAGGCGCTTGACGACCTTTTCCAGGTAGACCCGCCGGCTGCAGCCAAAAAGGTGCGTGAGCTCTTCTACTCGGCCTTCTATGTTACCGATCATGCCACTCACTTCTATATTCTGGGCGGTCCCGATTTCATCGTGGGGCCGGATGCCCCTCCCGCCGAGCGCAATATCATAGGCGTAATCGGCAAGGTGGGGCTGGACGTGGCCAAGCAGGTAATCGATTGCCGCGCTCGCAACCACGCGATCATCCAGAAGCTGGGCGGCCGGAGCGTCCATCCCACCGCCGGCTTGCCGGGCGGGTGGAGCAAGGCGGTCAGTGAGGAAGTCCGTCAGGAGATCGAGGCCGCTGCGCGCAAGAACGTGGAGTTCGCGCTCTTTAGCCTCGAGGCCTTCGACAAGATCGTGCTCAAGAACAAGGCCTACCTTGACCTGATCCTCTCCGACGTCTACCTCCACAAGACGTATTACATGGGCACCGTGGACTCCGCGAACCGGGTCAACTTCTACGACGGCATGATCCGGGTAGTTGATCCCGACGGCCGCGAAACTCTGAAGTACCCGTGCCGCCAGTATGCCCAGCACATCGCCGAGCGGGTGGAACCCTGGACTTACCTCAAGTTCCCCTATCTCAAGAAGGTGGGCTGGCGCGGCTTCACCGATGGCAAGGAAAGCGGCGTCTATTGCGCCACGCCCTTGTCGCGGCTCAATGCCGCTGACGGCATGGCCACTCCCCTCGCTCAGGAGCAT
>DATKKY010000038.1:0-2047 GCA_035542695.1 bacterium
GCAGTGTGCAAGCAGACTCTACCCGGCAGGTAATTGCACTACGATTTCAATCGGCAGTTCGTTCGTGGACAGATTTGTGACACTCAGCGCACAGCGTTATCAGGTTTTCTGGCCCGTGTGCCCCGCTGTGGCTACGAAGGACTTGATGGTGAACCTCTGAGTTCCCGATCTTGCCGCACTGTTGACACCGCCAGCCATCTCTAGCGAGGGCTTCTAACCTCGCGTCAAGCACCTCCCCCTGATTGCCATCTGCTGAGACGGCACGGGTCTCAGGGATAACACCAGCGATGCTGTCGGGTGCGGCGGCGCCGGCGAGAAAGTCCGCGCAGATCATCTCCAAACAGTAGCCACGAGATCTATCTGATCCAAGCATTAGTGCGGCGGTCTCAAGCGCCTGTTCGACAACCGGGAGCTGACTCTTGTACAGCTTGAAGTAGACGATTTCGTAGGGCTCGGTGTCCTTCCCGGTCAGATGTTTCTCCACCTCGTGCTTGAACTCTTCCTTGGGGAGAGAGGAGGCTTTGTGCAACCAGGTTGCATAATCGAAGTGGCGCCCGTCTGAACGGGCAACTTTGACCAGTTCCGCAGCCTTGGACCAGCCGATGTCCTCAGCATGCTTGCGGACCGACTTCGGCAGGTGCTCGTGGATGGACATGAAGTAGTAGGCCTTGCGGCGCGAGCCGGGGAAGCGCTTCGTGAGGAACTCGTCAAAGGAGTGTAGACGCTCGAGGCGCCAGTACTGCCCGGCGCGGACCTCACACAGGTGTCGGCCAAGCTCGACGAAATGGATCTCGCGCCTTTTCTCGGAGCGTTTCTCGCTCTCTAGGATCTCATCGATCCGAGCGATGACGTAGCTGGCCCTCTTCCTGTCCAGTTTCGGCTGGGGTGGTGGGCCGTCGCGCGTGATGAACTGGGTCAAGCAGGTCATGCTCCCCTACAAACGATGCTGGTGCGATCCTCGGCAGGTCGCCTTGCGTCAGCAAGCAAGCTGGTCAAGCCAATCAAGTTCGCCTCCAAGGCGGCGTGTAAGCTTGGAATCGACTAGGTCCTGTCGACCGAGACACAGTCCCAGATGCGGGCAGCTGACGCATCCGTTCTGCGGGAAGCGGATTCCGCTGTGGGCCGGAAATCGGGCCGAGCCGATCTGGCCGACCGTATCTTCGATTAGCCGCCCGAACTGCTCCCGCTGCTCCGGGCTGATAGTGGCCCGGAGGTACTGGATCTCGGGCAGCCGCTTGCGGACGAATACGACGAAGGCGACATTAGCCTCGCCCGTCACCCAGGAGTAGCAGACCAGCTGAGGATCAAGCGTCAGAAGACCCTGCGGCTCCTCGGGATACCGTGCACTGGTGGTCTTCCAGTCGATGATGGTGCGCTGGCCATCGAGCCGGCCGATGGCGTCGATGTAGGCCACGAAGTCGTTCCCTCCAGCAAGCGGCCGGATAGCCTTAATCTGCAGGTTCTGCCGGGGTCGCGGTATGCGGATGCGATCATCCTGGACGAAGCGTTCTAGCATCCGGACGCCCTGCTCCAGGATGCGATCCCAGGTATCGCCGTTCGAGTACTCAAGCAGATGGCTGCGATAGACCGACCATTCGTCGAACAGTGCCTGTCCACAATCTTCCCGGCGGAAGGAGGCACCCAGGGCCTTTTCGAAAGCCCGGCCAAAGACCATGTTGGCCCGGACCTCCTTCTCCTGCCACCCGTCAAGATAGCGATAGCGGTAGCGCAGGGGGCAGGCGAGATAGTGGGCGAGTTGGGTGTAGCTGTAAGTCATGACGCCTTCTCCCATGCCGTGGCCGGGGCGAAGGCATCGAAGTTCAGGAGCGAGCGGCCGTTGATCATCACGTGCGAGATCTTGACTACTCCCTGGAGGCCGATGAGGGCCTTTTCGTCGATTTCATCCCTCACCAGAAGGTCGGAGTCGTAACCGAAGTCCCGCAGGAACCAGCTCAGCTTCCACAGAGCCTTAGGGGTGCAATAGAGCCGGCCGGAGAGGCAGTGGCCTCTGAGAGGCACGGGGTCGAGAATCGAGAATTCGAGTTCG
>DATKKY010000039.1:0-2879 GCA_035542695.1 bacterium
ATTTGCGATTCGTCCTTTGGCGAGTAGCCGCATGCCAGGCAGGTCGTTTGTTCCGTGAACCCGCACATATCCCGGCCGTCCACTTCCTGTCCGCATATCGAGCAGTAATGCTTGTCCATATTCTCCTGATGCATCGGCGGGCCTCCTTCGTATCTCCTCACACTCAAAGTTAACCCCGTGGCAGGTATGGCTGAGACCGGACCAAAGCGCGGTCGGAGGACTGCTAGCAAAGATCGAGTGTTCGCCATCCCTCTGCCATACTTTGGGTCAGTGTCAGCCCTACCATTCACCCCATAGAATTCGTTTCGGATAGCTCGAAAAGCACCACTTGAACCAACCTGTCAGGAGGAATGCCATGGCTGAAGAGCAACCGACAAAGAGCAAAGACACTCAAGACCAGATGCAGAGCAAGAGCACTCCTGACCCGAACCAGAACTTCCCGCCGAAGAAAAGTACGCCAGGCGGCCCGGATGACGGCCCGCAATGGAAGATGCCGCACTGGCGGGCCTGGCTCTGGTTCGCGGCCATCTTGCTGCTGAACTACTTGCTGGTGACGTTCTTGTTCTCGGGGTCCGGGGCCGTCACCATTCCGTACACGCTGTTCAAAGAGGAAGTCGGACAAAACAATGTGTCGCTGGTCTCGAGCCACGGTGACACGATCACCGGACGCTTCATAAATCCGGTCAACTACACTCCCCCACAAGCAAATGCGGTCGAGACGGTGACCCTATTCACTACAGTGATCCCCTCCTTCGCCGATCCTGGCCTGGAATCATACCTGACCAGTCACGGCGTCGAGATCAGCGCCGAGACGATCCAGCAGACGACCCCCTTGTGGCTGGTGTTACTGGAAAGCTTTGGCCCGGGCCTGCTCTTAATCCTCTTGTTGGTCTGGCTCTCCCGACGCTCAGCCCAGCAAGGCGGCTCCTTGGGCGGATGGATGGGCTTTGGCCAGAGCAAGGCGCGCCAGTATGACCACAGCAAGGAAAACAAGGTCACCTTCGCCGACGTCGCCGGCATCGACGAAGCCCGCGATGAGCTGGTCGAAATTGTGGACTTCTTGAAGAATCCCAAGAAGTACACCCGGCTCGGCGGGGCTGCGCCGAAAGGCGTGCTCCTCGTGGGGCCTCCGGGAACGGGCAAGACGCTGCTCGCAAAAGCCGTTGCCGGGGAGGCCAGCGTTCCTTTCTTCTCCATCAGCGCTTCCGAGTTCGTCGAGATGATCGTTGGCGTCGGTGCGGCCAGGGTCCGCGATCTCTTTAAGCAGGCGCGTGAAAAGGCGCCGTCGATCATCTTCATCGATGAGCTGGACGCCATCGGTCGGTCCCGCACGCGTATTTCGGTAGGCGGCAGCAGCGAGGAAGAGCAGACGCTGAACCAGATCCTGACCGAGATGGACGGTTTCTCGAGCACCGAAGGCGTCATCGTGCTCGCCGCCACCAATCAGCCGGACGTACTGGACAAGGCCCTGCTGCGGCCGGGACGCTTCGACCGGCGCGTCGCTATCAACCTACCGGACAAAGCCGGGCGGAAGGCGATCTTGAAGGTACACACCCGCAAGGTGCCGCTGGCCAGTGACGTCGACCTAGACGACATCGCTGCCATTACTCCCGGCTTCTCGGGGGCTGATATCAAGAACCTGGTGAATGAGGCAGCTTTGCTGGCCGCCCGGCATGGCGGTGAAGCGGTCTGCCGCAAGGACTTCGCCGACTCGCTGGAGAAGATCGTGCTCGGGCCCGAGCGGCCGATCCTGCTGAGCCACGATGACAAGGAACGCATCGCCTACCACGAGGGCGGCCACACGATCATGGGTCTGGTGCTGCCGGGCTCCGATCCCGTGAAGCGGGTGACCATCGTGCCACGAGGAGAAGCCCTTGGCGTCACCTATCAGCGCCCCGATAGCGACAAGTACAACTACCCGGAGCCCTACCTGCGCAACCGGATCGTCATGATGCTGGGCGGCCGGGCGGCGGAAGAAGTCGTCTTCGGTACGAAGACGACCGGGGCGGAGAACGACATCGAGCAGGCCACGATGCTGGCGTATCAGATGGTTACGCGCTGGGGCATGAGTGAGACGCTCGGCGCGGTGGAACTGGCACCCCGGGACAACCCCTATCTGGGCGGGCAGGGCGCCTGGGGTGGCGAGAAACCGTACAGCGAAGACACCGCGAAGAAGATCGACGCTGAGGTACTCAAGATAATCGGCCAAAGCCACGACGAAGCTAAACGCCTTCTCGGTGCCTACCGCAAGCAGCTCGACCTGCTGGCCGGCGCTCTGCTCGAGAGAGAGACCCTGGACGAGCAAGACATCCTTAAGGCCACCGGCCTGCCGCAGGCGCCCCCATGGCAGACCGGGAAGCTGTCGATAGACGATGAACCAGTAAGCGCCCCACCCTCTCCGGGAAGGGGCAGCTAGGAGGAGGCAGCCAGATGAAGTAGCTTTCGTGAGAGCCTCGTTTCTCGCAAAACTATTGGCAAAAAGGAGTAATGAACATGGCTGACAAGGTTACTGAGAATGTGGTCACCGCCATCTTCAAGGTTGGGAGCCAGGGCTACCAGGCATTCTCGGAGGTCAGGCGCGATCCCTTCGGCAGGTCCTACCTGATTTCCGAGCTTGCACTGGTAAAGAAACAGAGCGGGCACATTTCGCTCCAGGAATCTGTGCATTCAGGCTTTGAGAACACCATCATGGGCGGTCTCATCGGACCTCTGGTTGGCGTTCTGGGCGGACCGATCGGCATGCTTCTCGGGGGAAGCATCGGGCTAGTTACTGGTTCGGCTGTTGATGCCCGAGACGAAGCCAGAAATGTGACGATGGCGGAGAAAGTGGCCACCGGCATGAATGACGGTGACGTTGCGCTGATCGCGCTGGTCCAGGA
>DATKKY010000040.1:0-3543 GCA_035542695.1 bacterium
ACCCAGGATCCGCTCCGCGATGCCGGTCCCGCCGGGGTAGGTCGTCATAGCTACCACCTTCAGATTCTTGGAGAAGGCATGCTTTAAGACCGCCACGGTCATTGGATCGACTTCGGCCATCACGTCGCCCTCGTAGTCGAAGCTGAGGAGAATCACATCGCCTTCCTTGAGGTTCTCCAATTCGCGATAGAAGCTGCGGCTTTCCTCGGACACTTGGACAGGAAGGTGCAAGGGGAAGAGCGTAGGCAACGCCACGGCCAAGCCGATCGAGAGGAAGATGATCCGCCTGTCGATCGACATCATTCGCTCATAGAATGCCATATGGCTGCCTCAGTCCGTCCTCAATCGGTCTTGCCCAGATATGTCTGCTCTATGCCCAGCAGAATCTTGATCGCGGTCGCGGTCATGCCCAGGCCGACCCCGATCATGATGCCGCGCTTGGCCGCCAGATTGGGAACATTAAGAACCCAGTCCGATATTGCCACCAGCGAGATCTTGACGCCGAAGATGTTGCCGGCGATATAAGAGCCTATCGGCACCCGCCCCAGCATCACCACGCAGCCTGCCACCAAGAGCAAGGTTGCGTGGAACGTCCGCGCCCTGAAGGCCCGGTAGGAAGCCGATGCCACGAAAAAGGCCAGAAGCGAGAACATCGTGGATTGCATCGGCACCTGAACGTAGTTGAAGAGCCACTGGTAGAGCCCCGTGGACGTTGACCGCCAGATGCCCGCAGCGCCCACCGTGAGCGCCAGGCCGGCCAGGGTGACGTAGCTATACTGCCAATTCTCTTGCCGCCGCTCGATCTTCTTGGCGTGGTAGCGTATCAGGCTCCAGGTGCCAAGAATATACGTGAACCCCAGCACCACCTGCTTCCAGTCGAGGAAGAGGTTGTAAGCGTTGAGGAAAAGCGGATTGGGAGTGAAGAACTGAATAAGCATCATCATCCCAACCACGAACGCTACCAGTACCGGGCCCTGTCGCTTCACCGATTCTCCTACTTGAAGACAGCTCTGAATTTCATGGCCAGATCAGGATTGATGGCCGAAAGGATGATTCCAACCAGCATCGCCGCGATCAGCAACACTTTGGCGTAATCCTGGCTCTTCAAGGCTCCCAGCAGCAGAGGACGTCTCGAGAGATAGACCGCTCCCGCGGAGAGCTCCTCACCGATCAAGGTGTAGTCGCAGGAAGTTATGAAGAATGGCAGCTGGGCGTCGGCATCCGTGCCGGCTATCTGAATCGCGCCGGTGGCATTGCCCGTTTCAGCCAGCACCAGGGATTCAGCATAGAAATGGCCGATCAGGAAGTTGGTGGCCGGTTTTTCCCTCATCATGATGCCGGCAACGGCGGCCGCGAATCCAAACTGGCTGTTAGTGACGTAGAAGACCTGCTCGTCCCGGTAAAGGTGAGGCTTGCCTACAGCGGAGAATGATTCCCGGACCACCTGCTGAGCGACGGTCATGACGATGGGGTCGGTGGTTGGCACGATCAGCTTGGTCTCGTACTGGCCTGCCTTCTTGGCGACCTGACCTAGGATGTCTACCGCAGCCACGGTGGCGACCTCATCCATCGGGTCCAAGCCCGGCACATAGAGAATCGGGCGGCCCATTTCGGTGGCCCTTCCGACTGCCTCCTCCACGGCTTCAAGGCCGGCAATTCGCCTTATGAAGAGCTTGGCACCCCGGCGCGCCCGCTCAACCAGCGCCAAAAGCGTGAGCACGAAGGCGATGACCGATATCAGGATATTGATGCGGTCGTGATGGATCCCCTGGCGCCGCGGCGCCAGAGGCGCGGTCGGTGCGGATGCCGCCTGACTGGTCGGCGTGACCGCCACCAGCGTGTAAGTGTAGAGCTGATGGCGATTGAGCCCTGAATCTACGAAGGAGGTGTCGGTTGCTCCGAGGGACTTGACCTTCTCCCAGCCCGCGGATGGCAAGGGCTCGGGATGGGCGCCGGCCGCGACAGCCATGCGCCAGATCTCGTAACCGGAGACTCCGTCCGCTGGCAGCGCCGTCCAGGTGATGGTCAGGCTGGTGCCCCAGTCATTGGGGGTGTCGAGAACTCTGGGCTCGGGGGTGGCCGCGGCGCCTGAGGAGCCCGGAGCCAGGCCCGCCAGGGCGCATGCCGCTGCCAAGCCCAGGACTATCCTTGGCCACCACTTGATTGACATATGGAGAGCTTACCACACGGCCGAGCAGGGGTAAACCCGAGAAAAGCGCCGTTTACTTGAGTGGCGCGCGATGATATTATTACTCGAGATTTGTCATAGGAAAGGTCGCGTCAATGCCGCGGGAGACTTCACCAACAGGTTCGAAGGATTCCTATGTCCGGGATTTCGATGGCCCGTTTCTGTTCTGCGACTACTGGGCCAGCGTCTTGGACCTTCGGGACGTGGTTAATCTCAAGGCGCTCAGTTCGACCGGCCTCTCCCTCGAGGTGTTCCGCAAAATCCTGAATCGGCCATCGGCCCGAATCCCTCGGCTGGGCCTCATCATCCTTGGGAGCCTGGTCGCCCCATGGCTGGCTCTCTGGCGGCTGATCTTGAGGGGGCTCGGCTTGAGGACCTTCGTTCCGCGGACCAGGTACGATCGCCAGGTGATGCGCAACCTGCTTGCCGAATATGCCATGCGCATTGAGCCCAAGGCCGGGGGCCTGGCCGACGTGCATCACGAGGGCAAGCAGGTTGCCAGCGATGTGATAAACCCGGTGAGGCTCCGCGTATCCTCTAGCATGTTCCTCGGCCGATACAAGGTGGTACTCGCTTCGCTGGTCGCTCTTGGCTACGGCGCCCTCGTGAACCATGTCTCCTATTTCATTCACGCCGAGCACGTGCTGCTGCCCTATCTCGGAGTGCTCTTCTATCCGGTGGTGCTGCTGATCCTGTGGTGGATGTTCGATGACCTCCTGACCGCCACGATCTCGCCCCTTCCGGTGATCGGAATCCGGATTCTGATCAGGGCAAGCCACGGCTTTCAGGGCTTTGTGATCGCCGTCATAGTGACGGCGCTGGTGCTTTACCTCGTGGAATGGTTCTTCATCCCGCGGTCGCTTCCGCCTGCCCTCTATCTCTACATCAATGATCCCAAAGCCAGCCAATTCCCGTACAAGCCGGGCAATGAGCCGTACTGGCTGGAGGGCAGATACTACTGGGTCTGGCGTTACGTGACGCTGGCGCCCGCCGAGCTCCTCAAGTTCTGGGAGAAGGACTGGGAGCGATTGGAAGTCTGGATTAGGGGTGACGGCGACAGCCGCGGCATGATCGAGTACGTGGTCACCGACTGCCACTACCGGGAACTATGGTTCAAATACGAGACCATGGTCAGCCGGAGAGCCATGGATTATCAGGGCGCGGTGCTCGCCCGTCACCGCGAAACCAGCCAGTTGCTTACCTGGGTGATTGAGATGGATATGGATCTGGTTTTCCATTCACCGACTGTGAGAGGGATCTACATGGCGACGGGCAAGGGGCTTTCGGTTGGCCGGCGGCTCCTTGCGCTGTTCAATGTGGTCTTTCACAAGAAGCCCGTAGAGCATCCCGACAAG
>DATKKY010000041.1:0-2747 GCA_035542695.1 bacterium
TCGCGCCGTCAGGTCCCATCCCATACCGTAGGTCTCCACATACCGGTCGTGCCAAAGGTCGGCGTCCCCCGTCTCGATGAAGAATGGCGTGTCATTCTTGCCCAGCTGGGAGTAGTCGTCGGGCTGGACGTAGTCGTGCCAGCTCTTGCCATCCACATCGGCATGAACGCAATTGAAGAACCGGGAGAGCCTGAGCACATGGAAGGTGTTCTGGCTTATCATCTGGTTCCAGGTGAGGGAAAGGCTGTTGGCATCCTCAGTGTAAGTCAGATAGTGATCCAGGCGCTTCGACCACTGATGCTGATAGCCTGAGGTCTCCCGGGTCACATCGTAGGGATCATACCGGTCGTAGCCTTGATCTATGCCTAGCGTCTTGGTGAAGGAAAGAGCGAATTTGTTGTTGGAGGAAAGCCTCCACGTCACCTTGCCGTAAGCTTGCCAGTTGTTGTCGCCTCGCGGCGCGATGCTCCTGTACCCTATCTTCATGCCCAGGAAGTAGTCCTGGTACGAGGAGTGAAGGTGAGGCGATCCCGGCATCTGCCTTATCGATGGCAGATAGGTGTCGGTGGCCTGCCCCGAGACACCGAAAGCGTAAGTGACCTGGCCGGGGATTCGAAGGCCAATCTTGGGAAGTACCTTGGATGAGATGGGGTCTGGCCCGTCCATGCCCGCCTCGAAGGAATCGGTGTTCCAATAGTCCAAGTCGGTTTTCTTGAAAGGCATGTGGTCTGCGGAGTACTCAAGAAAGCCCTTGGTACTGGAGCCGCCTTCCTTAAGTTTGACGTTGACGATGCCCGACAGAGCTTGACCATACTCGGCGCTGTAGCCACCGGTGATAACGTTCATCTCGGCGACCGACTTGGCGCTTACCTTGAGCAGGGAGGACTCGCCGGAGAGCAGATCCTTCATCTCGACGCCGTCTATCCGGTAAAGCGTCTCATCGGTCCTGCCGCCCCTTACGTGCAACCCGTCTTCGGTCTGCACAATGCCGGCCTGGAGGCTGACGACGTCTTGGATGCTCTTCACAGGCATCGTCTTGAGCTCTTCCTGGGAGATATTGCGGACCGTGCTCGGCACATCGACTTCCACCATGGGCCGCTCGGCGGTGATCACAACTTCCTTGGTGGACTTGAGAGCTGTCTTGACCAGCTTGAAGTCGGCCTGCGCGGTGGAGTAGGACTTGACTACGATCGAGGTCTTCTGGTCAGGCTCATAGCCTATGAACGAGGCTTTGACAGTGTATGTGCCCTCGGGGATATTCTTGATGAAGTAGGTGCCGTCGGCCATTGACATCGCACCCATGGAGGTCCCCTCCACCACCACATTGGCAAACGGGAGGACTTCCTTGGTAGTAGCGTCGGTTACCTTGCCGCTGATGTTGCCGGGGGCCGAGGCCCCGCTGGAGGCGAGGAAGACCAATGCGATGACGGCGAGCGCGCCCGCTCTCAGAGCATCCTTACTCTTGATCTGCAATTTGCCGCTCCAGTGCCAACTTGATCTGAGCCACCAATACTAAATGGAGCGCACGCTCTTAGTCAACCGATAATTTGGCTTGGGTGAGAGCGGGCGCGCTCGCCCGGCCGGTGCCAGCCGCGGGCCTCGTGACCCAAGCCCTGAGAAGAAGTCCCACCGGGATTGCTGCTCGATGCCGATCCCGAGCCGCTGCCCCGAGTCGCCCGTGCCAAGCCCGTCACCGCAGCCCCGGCGCCGGCGATCGTGCCTTGCATTCCGTCCTTACCTGCCAGCCCCCGCACCCTCTGCCCTCCGCGCCGGTTCCCACCCACCTGGCGGGCGTGCGGGCGCCCCTGCCGGTTTCCTTTGACAGTTCCGGCAGGTGTGATAGAATTGGTCTGGGGGTGAACCATCATGCCAGGGTTGCTGGTGGCCCATATCTCGCCCTGGGTCAAGGGTCCGGTCGTATTTGCCGCTTGGTCTGTCGGGCTAATTGTCGTCATGCGAATAGCTTACGGCAGATTGAAGCGGCTGTCCCGTCGGACCAGAACCCATCTCGACGACATCATCCTGCATGCCCTCAGCCGGCCCTTGGTAATCATGATTCTGGTGAGCGGGGGCTTCATTGTCTCCAGGATCCTACCCCTTCCACCTCAATGGGATCGGGGTTTGATCCTGGCTGTCAAGGTGCTGGTCATCATCGCGGGAGTGGTGTTTGCCGACCGCCTGGCCGAGGCCTTGATACGGCACTACTCCGGCCGGGTCGATTATCTCCGGGACTCATCCGGCATCATTCATACAGCAGTCCGTGCTGTGGTGATCCTCTTGGCGCTCTTGGTGATTCTCGAGACCATCGGCGTTGCGATCACTCCGCTCATTGCATCGCTGGGTGTGGGCAGCCTTGCGATTGCCCTGGCACTCCAGTCGCCGCTCGCAAACTTCTTCGCCGGTCTCCAGATCGTTGCCGACAAGCCCGTTCAATTGGGCCAGTACATCAGGCTCGCCACCGGGGAGGAAGGCACCGTGACTAAGATAGGGTGGCGGTCAACATCGCTCGCGGCCCCTTCCAGCAACTTCATCGTGATTCCCAACTCCAAGGTTGCTGATGCGATCATCACCAACTTTGATATGCCTGGTCGGGAAACGTCAGTCACGGTCCAGGTCAGCGTCCACTACGACAGCGATCTTGATCGCGTGGAGCGAGTGACCTCGGATGTCGCCCGCCAGGTGCTCAAAGAGGTAGAGGGCGGCAAGAAGGACTACACCCCGATCGTCCGGTTCAGTTCTTTCGGGGA
>DATKKY010000042.1:0-6388 GCA_035542695.1 bacterium
CCTGTGGCTGATTCCCCTTCTGCCGCTTCTCGCCTGGGGCTTCTTCTGCAAGTCGGTCAACGGGCATTTCCTGCCCAATACCTACTACTTGAAGTCGCGGCCCTTTCACTTCGGGCGCGCTGAAGTCTCGCTGGCCTGGAGCTCCATCTGCGACGGGGGGCTGGTGCCCTGGTGGGCGTACCTTGTAGGCCTGGCGGCCTTCGTCGCAACGTGCGTCAAGCGAATGGACCAGAGGAAGTGGATAACCCTGGGAGTCTTTGTTGCTGCCCCCGTGATCTACTTGGTCGCGGTCTTCGGAACCCGCCAGATCTTGCTTCAAGGGTACTACTGGACTAGGTGGCTGGATCCGGCTCTCCTGGCACTGGCGGTACCGGCGAGCGTAGGCTACGGAGCGTTGATCCGCTGGGCGGGAGCTTCGCGCCGATTGCTCGGCAAAGAGACCGGACCGGGGACCAGCCTGACGCTGGTCACGGCTGTGATCGGCGTGATCGGAATTGGTTGCCTTGCTGCATCAATACCGCCCTATGCGCACTCCTTCTCAGACCGGCGGTCCCATCTGGCCTCGGATGCGCGGGCAATCGATCTCCTGAACGTGAGGGCCGGGAAATGGATCAACGAGCACACGCCGCACGACGCCACTATTGTGGTGACCGATGCAGGCGGAACCCGCTATTTCGGAATGCGGCGCACCATCGACCTCGTTGGGCTCAATAACGCGGCCATAGCCTTCCACAGGCTCGATGCGAGGGATGCTATCCGAAATGCCGATTGGCTGGCCATCTGTCCGGCTCTCTTCTCGGGCAGCGACCTCCAGCGATACATAGCGGCCGAGTTCACACCGCGCATAGAGATCCGGATACCGCCCGCGGAGTATACGATCTGCAACAACCCCTGGCAGGCAGTGATAGAGATCTTGGAGAGAAACCCAAAACCGGCGATGCCGGGCTCGCGTTAGGGCACTGCCGGCAGGCGCCACGCTGGCCTCGGGCCCCGGCACCGGTACCCTGGCAAATCACTCCGGTTTTCGGCGAAGCCCCGAGGTCTGAACCTCCAGATTCTCCAAAGCTACTGCTGCCAGATTGGCTATCGCCGAGACCAGGGTGCGTTCATGCGGCAGGAGCAGGCTGAAATCAGACTGGATGGCGATAGCTCCAACGCAGTCGGCCTTGGAGGAAATCGGGACGAAGGCGAAATCGGACGCTTCGAGCGTGCTTGTTCCCTTGCCGGCGGGTTGATTGTGGGCGAACACCCATTGGATGATGGCCTGATCCTTGGCCGTCAGCGCGAGCTCCCGAGTGGAGCTTGCCCACACCCGGGATTGCTTGCCAGCTTCGCGCAGCACCACCATTGAGGGCAGGTGCAACGCTCGTTCGACATAGCGCAGCGCGGTGGCGGCGATGCCCTCCTGGACCGTAACCTTCATGAACCTGATGGTACTCCGCACATAGTCGTCCACCGGACCGGAGGCTTCGATCACGATCTGGCCGAGGTTCGGGATGCCCAGGAGCTCCTTGCCCATGTCGGAGAGAATCTCCATCTGGCCGAGGCGCATGCTCAGTGCGGCCTGCTTGCGTCGAACCAGCTTGGCGAGCTGCCCGGTAAGCATCGAGGTCGCGACGAAGATCAGGACCTCCAGCGCGATGCTGGGATTCGCTATCCGGAAGCTGAAATAGGGCTTGGTGAAGAGGTAATCGTACACCAGGGCCGCGAGCACGGACACGAATAGGGAAGGTCCGATTCCGAAGAAGAAGGCGCTCGCCATCGGGGCGAGCACGAAGAGGATTACCAGAGACTCGATGTGAGAGATGTGAAAGAGAAGGGCCGCGATGGCTGTGACCGGCACGACCGTAGATGCAGCCAAGGCATAGTTCTTCCAGGTGATAGGCTTCTTGCGTCCTGGCTGGACGGCCCCTCCCACGGGCTCGGGGGCCTCATCGGCCGAGGGCGCTATGAAGTAGATGTCGAAGCTGGCCGATCGCTTCAGCAATTCGTAAACGGGCGATCGGAACACGAACTGGCGGAGGAAGGATGACCTTGGCTTGCCGAGAACCACCTTGGTGATGCGCTCATTGGTGGCGAAGCGCCCAATCTCTTCGCCCACGTCATCTCCGGAGAGAGTCGCCACCTTTGCGCCCAGCTCCTGGGCCAGCGCCATCGCGTCGGCGAGGTCAGCCCGCTCCTTCTCGCTCAGGGCGATATGTGAAGAAGTTTCCACGTACACAGCGTACCACTCGGCCTTGAGATCGGCAGCCATCTGAAACGCCTTGCGCACCAGCCGGGAAACGAACGGGCTCGCCCCTATGCACACCAGCAACCTCTCGGAAGTGGCCCAGGGTCCAGCGATTCCTCGAGCCTTCATGTAATTGATGAGCTCGTGGTCCAGCTTGCCGGCCACCCGGCGGAGCGCCAGCTCCCTCAAGGCGAGCAGGTTGCCGCGTTTGAAAAAGTTGTCGAGGGCGGCTCCGGCGAGGTCCGGCACATAAACCTTGCCTTCCTTCAGGCGCTCGTGCAGCTGCTCGATGGGAATGTCCACCACGTTGATCTCATCGGCTCCATCGAGGACCGAATCCGGCACGGTCTCCCGCACGTGGATGCCCGTGATCTCGGCCACCTTGTCGTTCAGGCTCTCCAGATGCTGGATGTTGACTGTGGTATAGACATCTATGTTCTGCTCAAGCAAGGTCTGAACATCTTGGTAGCGCCTCTCATGCCGGCTGCCGGGCGCATTGGTGTGGGCTAGCTCATCCACTAGGACCAGGCGCGGGCGACGTTTCTCGATAGCCTCTATGTCCATCTCCTGGAGGACCACGTTACGGTAAGGGACCTGCCGCCTTGGAATGGTTTCCAGGTCGGCCGTGAGAGCCTGGGTCTCGGGCCGGCCATGGGTCTCTACGAGGCCGATCACTACGTCAACGCCGCGTTTCTTGGCGAGGAGGGCCTCTTCGAGCATCTCGTAGGTCTTGCCGACCCCGGGGGCATAACCCAAGAATATCTTCAGTCGTCCCCGGGGGCTCTCTCGCCTTAGGACCTCGGCCAGAAGAGCTTCGGGATCTGGCCGGCGGTCCTCGTCCGGTTGTCTGTCCGATGTTCTCATTTGTTTCCCATCTCGTCCAAAGCGAGATTAAGCTCGACCACGCTGACCACGGGTTCGCCGAAGATGCCGAGCCAGCGCCCCTCGGAATGGGTCCGCACCAATTCCTCCACCTTAGTTTCGGCAAGCCCGCGAGCCCGGGCTACCCTGCTCACCTGGTAGGAGGCTGCTGCCAAACTGATGTCCGGGTCCAGGCCGCTGGCCGAGGCTGTCACCAGATCGACCGGAACCGGCCGTCGGTTCTCTGGGTCAGCAGCTCTGAGGGCCTTAACCCTGCCCTCCACAGCCTCAATCAGTGCTGGATTATCGGGCCCAAGGTTGGAGCCCGAAGAAGCAGCGCCGTCATATGGGAGGAGGGACGTCGCTGACGGCCGCCCCCAGAAGTAGGCCGGATCGCCAAAAGGCTGGCCGATTAGGCGCGAACCGACGATCTTGCCATCCCGCCAGATCAGGCTGCCGCCAGCCTGCGACTTGAAGCACACCTGGGAAATGGCCGTGATTGCCAGGGGATATATCAGGCCCGTGACGATTGCGAGTGCTACGAAGACCACAATTGCTGGCCGCCACTGGTGAACCATTGTTGCTCTCCTATTGTTCAGACCAAGCGTAAAGCCCCGAGCAGCATGTCAATTAACTTGATTCCAACAAAGGGCACCACCAGCCCCCCTAGGCCATAGACCAGTAAATTGTGGCCCAGGAGCCGGCTCGCCGCCACCGGCCGGTAGCGCACCCCGCGCAGTGCCAGCGGAATCAGGAACACGATCACCACGGCATTGAAGATCACCGCCGAGAGGATCGCGCTGGCAGGGGTGGCGAGCCTCATGATGTTCAAGGCGCCGAGCGCCGGGTAGGTAGATGCAAAGGCGGCGGGAATGATGGCGAAATACTTTGAGACATCGTTCGCAATGCTGAAAGTGGTAAGAGCTCCCCGCGTCATCAAGAGCTGTTTGCCAATCTTCACGATTTCGATCAACTTGGTGGGGTTGGAGTCCAGGTCAACCATGTTGCCGGCCTCTCTGGCTGCCTGGGTGCCGGTGTTCATGGCGACGGCGACATCTGCCTGCGCGAGCGCGGGTGCGTCATTGGTTCCGTCACCGGTCATCGCCACCAGCCGGCCTCCGCCTTGAGTTTCGCGGATCAGCTGGAGCTTGGTCTCGGGGGTCGCCTCGGCCAGAAAGTCATCGACGCCAGCCTCGGCCGCGATAGCTGCCGCTGTAAAGGCATTGTCGCCGGTGATCATCACGGTTCTTATGCCCATGCGCCTGAGATCGTGGAAGCGTTCCTTCATGCCCCCCTTGACAATGTCCTTCAAGTGGATGACCCCTAAGACCCTCGGTCCCTGAGCCACAACCAGGGGCGTTCCGCCGCCCTTCGCGATTGACTGGACGGTTGCCTCGACTTCATCCTGCAGCACTCCGCCGCGCGCTGTCACAAAGGCCTCTATGGCATCAGCAGAACCTTTGCGGATCTCGCGCCCGTCCCGCAGATTGACTCCGCTCATGCGGGTCTGGGCCGAGAAGGGAACGAAGGCCGCTCCGAGTTCGTGAACCTGCCGCTCGCGCAGGTTATATTGCTGCTTGGCCAGCACCACGATGCTTCGGCCCTCGGGTGTCTCATCGGAAAGTGACGCCAGCTGAGCGGCATCGGCCAGGCCTTCGGGCGTCACGCCATCTGCCGGCAGAAAGGCTACGGCCTGCCGGTCTCCAAGCGTGATGGTCCCGGTTTTGTCCAGCAACAAAACGTCCACATCGCCAGCAGCCTCAACGGCCCGCCCAGAGGTGGCGATCACGTTGGCCTGAACCAGGCGATCCATGCCGGCTATCCCGATGGCCGGCAAGAGCCCCCCGATCGTCGTGGGGATCAAGCAGACGAGCAAAGCTGCGAGCACCGTCACAGCGATGGGCGTCCCGTGGCCTGCAGAGTAAACGCTGTATATCGAGAAGGGCAGGAGGGTTGCAGTGGCGAGCAGGAAGATAATGGTGAGCCCCGCAAGCAAGATCCCGAGGGCAATCTCGTTCGGCGTCTTCTGGCGTTTTGCCCCTTCGACCATGCCGATCATTCTGTCCAGAAATGTCTCGCCGGGATTGGCAGTCACGCGTACCACGAGCCAGTCGGAAAGCACGGTCGTGCCCCCGGTGACCGCGCTCCGGTCGCCGCCGCTTTCCCGGACAACCGGCGCGCTCTCTCCGGTGATGGCTGCCTCGTTGACCGACGCCACGCCCTCAATTACTTCTCCATCTATCGGGATGGTGTCTCCGGCTTCGACCAACACCGCGTCGCCCTTGCGGAGCGCCGTGGCAGGTTTCAAGTCGTAGGTCGCTCCGTGGCGCGGCTCGGTCAGCCTCTTGGCCATGGTCTCCTTTCGAGTGCGCCTGAGCGCCGTCGCCTGGGCCTTGCCCCGGCCCTCAGCCATGGCCTCGGCGAAGTTCGCGAAGATGACCGTGAACCAAAGCCAGAGACTCACGGCCAGAATGAAACCTTGAGGTGCCTCGCCGCTTCCGCGAAGCGCCTGAAGCCAGAGGCATGTCGTGAGCACGCTCACCACTTCGACCACGAACATCACGGGATTGCGGATCTGATGGCGCGGATCAAGCTTCCTCAGAGATTCCACAAGGGCAGGCCCTGCAATCTGAGGATCGACCAGCGACCTAGACTCCCTCTGTCGGCTCACGGTCTTCCTCCTAACGCTCCCATCAGATGCTCTACGATAGGCCCCAGCGCGAGCGCGGGTATGAAGGTCAAGGCGCCCACTATGACGACTACGCCCACCAGGAACAGCACGAAGAGCCACGTGTGAGTGGGCAGGGTCCCGGAGCTTTCCGGCACATGCTTCTTGCGCGCCAGCGAGCCGGCTATCGCCAAAGTCGGGACTATCAGCCAGTACCTTGCGACGAACATGCAGAGTCCGAGCGTGATGTTATAGAAGCCGCTATTGGCGGCGAGGCCGGCAAAGGCGCTGCCGTTGTTGTTGCCCGCCGACGAGAAGGCGTAGAGGACCTCGCTCAGGCCGTGAGGCCCGGGATTGGCGATCCCCGCTCGGCCGGCTCGGGTAGCTACGGCCAACGCCGCCCCACCCAGCACCAGCATAGGCGGGATCAGGATCACCAGCGATGACATCTTTATTTCATAAGCTTCGATCTTCTTGCCAAGGTACTCCGGTGTGCGGCCCACCATCAAACCCGCGATGAACACCGCGATTATGGCGAAGACGATCATCCCGTAGAGCCCCGACCCTACACCCCCGTAAATTACCTCGCCCAGTTGCATCAGCCACATGGGAATCAGGCCACCGAGGGC
>DATKKY010000043.1:0-15397 GCA_035542695.1 bacterium
CGTGGGAAGCATCCTGGGAAGAAGCTTCGGCGAGAATTCGATTGCCCTGAACTTCTCCGACGAGCGCGTCCAGCTTTGCGGCTTTCTCGCGCGGCCTGAAGAGGCAAGGACTTCAAGCGGCGCGATCTCCATCTTCGTCAATCGGCGCCCGGTGGAGAACAGGGTGATTTTCAGGGCGGTCTGCGACGCCTATGGCAACACCCTTATGAGGAATCGATATCCGACAGGAGTGATCCTGATAAGCGTTGACCCCGCCGAGGCCGATTTCAATGTCCATCCAACCAAGCGCGAGGTCAAGTTTAGGCGCGAGCGTGAGGTCCGCGAATTTGTGGCCAAGGCCGTGGCCAGCGCCCTCACCTCAAGAAAGATGATCCCGCCTCTGCTTGCAGCCCCACCACCCCGGGCGCGCCGTGGCACGGCCTCAATCGACCGGGAGCTGCTGTTCGGGCAGTCCAAGATCCTGGTGCTGGAGCCGAGGCCTGCCTATGCACCGAAGCAAGCGGCGAAGGCCGAGCCCACCGGCCGGGTGGTACCGATCATTCAGATAAGAGACTCCTACATCCTCGCTGCATCCGATCAGGAGTTCTACCTGATTGACCAGCATGCTGCCCACGAGCGGGTGCTGTACGAGGAAGTCAAACGCCATCTCGATGGAGCCGAGCCGGTGATGCAAGAGCTTCTATTTCCTGAGACGGTCGAGGTGACACCGGAAGAAGAGGATGTGATCGATGAGCATTTCGACAAGATAAGGCAGATCGGTTTCATCCTGAGAAAGTTCGGCAAGCGGACCTACGTGGTCGAGGCGGTGCCTGCGCTCTTCAAAGAGAATGCGCGCAAGCGCGTGCTGGCCGACATCATAGATGAAGTGATTGAGAACCGTGCGGATTCTGACGATATCCACCATCTGCTGGCGGCCGCCTTCGCCTGCAAAGGTGCCGTCAAGGCCGGAGACCCAATGAGCGATGAGGAGATTCGCTCGCTCGTGGAGCGCCTGTTTGAATCCCGCATGCCGCTGGCCTGCCCACACGGCCGGCCCACCATGATAAGACTCTCATGGGATGAGATCGAACGAAGGTTCTTGAGGAAGTGAGTCCGAACCCTCCCAAGCTGCTGGTGCTTGTTGGGCCCACAGCCGTCGGCAAGACCGAGGTCGCCTTCCATGTAGCGCTTGCTCTCAAAGCGGAAATCGTGTCGGCCGATTCGCGCCTGGTTTACCGGCACATGGACATCGGAACGGCCAAGCCGGATCGCCGCATGCAAGACCAGGTGCCGCATCACCTGATCGATCTGGTGGAGCCTGACCAGCAATACACCTCCAAGCAGTACGAACGGGATGCCCGCCAGGCGGTGGCTGGGATCCTGGCGAGAGGCAAGGTCCCGCTCGTCGTGGGAGGGACCGGCCTCTACGTGAGAGCCCTGCTCGAAGGCATCTTCGAGGGCCCCGCAGCCGACCCGGCAGCGAGGAGGCGTCTCCTTGAAACTGCGCGACTTGAAGGCAAGGCAGCCCTGTGGCGGAGGCTGCTGGAGGTCGATCCCGAGAAGGCAAGCCGCACCGATCCTGAGAATCTGCCGAGGGTCGCCAGAGCTCTCGAAGTGTTCGAGGCGACGGGCCCGCGGATGAGTGATCTCGAGAAGACAAGGCAGCCCCTGGGCCTGCCCGTGGCCAAGATCGGACTGGCCCGGGCGCGGCAGGAGCTCACAAGCCTGATCGGGCGACGCGTCGAGGAGATGCTTAATCTGGGCTTGCTTGACGAGGCGACAAGCCTGGTCCGAATGGGCTATGGGGAGTCCCCGGTTGTGAAGAACAGCCTGGGCTACCAGGAAGTCCTGAGCCACCTCGCCGGCGAAATCTCTCTGGAGCGGGCCCGCGATCTTATCAAGCAGCACACGCGGCTTTTCGCCAAGCGGCAGATGACCTGGTTCAGGAAGGAACCGGACTTAACCTGGATGGACCTTACGGGCCGCTCGGACCCTCAGGACATAGCAGCCGAAGTATGCAGTCTCTACCACCAAAGCGGTCTATCTAAGGACGATCATGCTCCGGGTCTCATCGAATCCAGGTGAGGTCATCCGGAGAAAGTACACGCCGGCGGGAACCGACTTGCCGTTGGCGTCGCGGCCGTCCCACGCGACTCTGTGGCTGCCCGGGCCAGCAGGACCGCTCACCAGAGTGGTGACCTGCCTGCCACTGACATCATAGATGTCCAGGTTGACTTTCGCCGAAGTTGGCAGAGCATAGGTGATCTCAGTCGATCCCCGGAAGGGATTGGGCGCATTCTGACAAAGGGTCGCCGCATTGCCCGGCCTACCGTCAACCCCTGCCCGACATAGCCAGTAGACGCTGATCGGGCCGATCACGACACCCTCACAGTCAACCGTGATGTGAGCGACCTCGGGAATATTCGGCCAGAAGTTGGACTGGTTTGAGGCCAACCGGGCATGAGCGAGACCATCAAGGTCCGTGGTATCGGGGCTTCCGATAAAGACGTCCATGCCAACCCGATCACTATAGAAGAAACACTCTGCGTCACTTACGGGTTCCCCGTAGACGTTGCGGGCGATCAAGTAGACTGTGGTAGTGTCACTGAGCTTAGTTGTATCCGGATCGGCCCAGAGCGTGCAGTTGGACGAAACCGGAACTCCAGCCGAACACGCGGACGCCAAGAGGCCCCCAAGCACCATCACAACAAAGCCAGCAGCAGCTGTCCTCACGCTCTTCGCCTCCTTCAGCCTAAACAAATTGGCCAGACAGGAATCCTGTGGAGAACCCGACCGGCCACCGATCGCACCGTTCGATTCATACCTGTGGGAGAGCCCTTACCTGCTCTCAGCCATAAGCTTACCACGGCTGGACGCGGATGTCAAGCCGGCAGGCAGCGCCGGGCGTCGGTACCGGCCCTTCGAAAGGAAGGGCTTGCAACCGAAATGAAGGCCGCCTATAATGACCAAGTAAAAGCTATAACTCACAGGGAGGAGTGAAATGGAATCTCCGGGAACACGATGGCGCGATGTGCTGGTAATCATGCTGGTGCTGGGGTCAGTCTGGGGCTTGGTCGAGATAGGCTTGGGCGGCGCCATGAAGTCAGCATCCATACCTTACAAAGGTGATCTGCTGACCGGTCTGGGCATCGGCACAATGGCGGTCGCGGTAGCTCTTACCAGGCGCGCCCTCCCTCTCATCGGTATTGCCGTGGTCGCCGTAGCCTTGAAGCAGCTGGCGGTTCCCATTCTCCATCTCGCCTTCATGTGCAAGGCCAACTCCTGCCTGGCGGTCGCGCTTGCGGGAGGCTCCCTGGCAGGCACGACGGCCGTAGCCGGCCGGAGACTGGAACGGAAACTTCTGCCCAGGATTCTCACCGGTTTCTCAGCGGGACTCATCTCATCGGTCGCCTTCTACTGGGTGGGGATGCGTCTGGCACCATGCAAGTACTTGCTTTCCTTCAATCGCCCGGGCGGGTTCGTGGCATTCCTGGGTGCGGAAGGCCTGATTTGGGCTGCTCTCAGCGGCATCTTCTTTCCGGCAGGATATCGCCTGGGTCTAGGCATGAAATCCAACGTCTATGCCCTGCGTACCCGAAGGCCGGTCCTCTATTACGCGGCTTCGGCAGCCATCATAACCGTGGCCTGGGTCGCAGGCGGCTTGGCCATAGCTGCCGGCCTGTAGCAGAGACGGGGTTTTCCAGCCTTTCTCTCTCACCGTCAAAAACAGCTTGACTACCGAACATTTGTTTGGTATCATGGCATAGGAGTGAGAAAATGAGACCGCTTACACCTCGGCAGCGCGAGATCCTGAACTACATAATCGCATCCATAAGGGACCGCGACAGATTCCCGTCTTATCGAGAGATCGGCAGGCGATTCCGCTTGACCTCATCGGCAACCGTAAGCCAGCACCTCGATGCCCTCGCCAAGAAAGGCGCTCTCACCCGGGTCGGCAAGCAGCTCAGGCTTGCTCCTGGACACCGACTGCGCCAGGGCGTGCCTATAGTCGGAAGAGTCGCCGCGGGTTTGCCCATAATGGCTATCGAAAACCGTGAAGGCTGGCTCGATGTGAGCACTCTCTTTGGGGATGAAGTCACGCACTTCGCCGTCAGAGTCAACGGAGACAGCATGCAGGATGCCGGCATATTTGACGGTGACTACGTGGTTGTAAGGCATGATGAGGATGCTCGCGATGGCGATGTGGTGGTGGCTTACCTGGGTGATGACGAGGCAACGGTCAAGGTGATGCGGAAGCACGGCAAGACCGTGGAGCTGGAGCCGCGAAATGCTTCATACAAGTCCATAAGGATAGATTCCAAACGGCAGAACTTGCGCATCGGTGGCAAGGTGGTTGGCCTCGTGAGAAAGATCAGATGAGGTAGGCTGTGCTGGTTGAACGCCTTGATGAGAAGGTAAAAGTGCGGGCTGATTTCGGCGGGGGGACCATAACGCCCCTGGTTTTCATGCGTCGCGGCCAAATCCACAAAGTCATCAAGATCAACTGTTACTGGATGGACCGAGAGGGTACTGCCAAGATCCATTATTTCTCGGTTACGTCGGATACCGGCGATGTTTACCAGCTACACTTCAACAGTGATGACATGGTCTGGCACCTCGATCTGGTGATGGTCGAATCATGACAGGCCGGCTGATAATGTACTTGGATATTGATGCTTTTTTCCCGTCGGTCGAACAGGTGCGATTCCCAAACCTTGGCGGGAGACCGGTCGTAGTCGGCTCAGGCGTGGTTGCAAGCTCCTCCTACGAAGCCAGGCGCCGCGGCGTCCGCACGGGCATGCCGATAGCCCAAGCGGTGCGCATCTGTCCCCAGGTGGTTGTCCTCAAAGGCCACCAGCATGTCTATGCCGCCTTCGCCGAGCGCATCTTCGACCGCTGCCGCAAGCTCACGCCCGCAGTGGAGGCCTACCTCGATGAGGCCTTCTGCGACCTGACCGGCACACCGGCATCCAAGTGCGACCCGCTCACCCTGGGGCGTGAGTTCCAGGCTGCTGCCAGACGGGAAACCGGGCTCGGGGTAACCATAGGCTTTGCTTCCAACCGAATGATAGCCAAGCTGGCAGCCAAGGACGTCAAGCCGGGTGGCGTAGCCGTAGTCGCGGCTGGCGGTGAGGAGGCGTTCATCGAGAAGCGCCCGGTTGGAGACGTGGCCGGCATAGGCTCCAAAGCGGTCGAGATGCTGCGCCAGATCAACGTGACCCGCGTCAGCCAATTGAAGCAATTTCCGGTAGGTTGTCTGGCGAGTCTCTTCGGCAGGAATGCCCTGCTCATCCACGAGCGCCTTCGAGGGCACGATCCCTACCAGGCTCCCAACTTCCCGCGGTCGATTTCCCGGGAGACCAGTTTCGCGCGCGAGACCATAGACCTCGAAGAGATCTTCGGCACGATCTACTACCTTTCGGAGCGGGCGTGCCGATCGGCGCGGACCTTGCGGGCTCTGCCATCAAGGGTGACGGTGAAGCTGCGCTATGGAGACGGCTCCCACGAGAGCGCGTCCGCGCGCTACACCGAGCCCCTGGTCGGCGACCGTGACGTTTTTGCGCTGGCCAGGGACATCTTCGTCGCCATGTACCGCCGGTGCCGCCTGCGGCTGGTCGGCGTGGTGCTGGCCGGCCTCACGCTCGTGGAGACGACCCAGGAGAGTCTCTACGA
This sequence comes from bacterium, assembly GCA_035542695.1. Lineage (GTDB taxonomy): Bacteria > Arandabacterota > Arandabacteria > Arandabacterales > Arandabacteraceae > DATKKY01. The sequence goes on from DATKKY010000043.1 coordinate 5,653, forward strand.
CCCTTCACTCGCCGAGAAGCTGGAAGAGCTCTATCGCTCGCTCGATGCCATCCGGGCCAAGTATGGCCATTCAGCAGTGATCGTCGGCCGTTCGGTCAGCCTGATGAAGCGGCTTGAACGTGACTCCTATGGCTACATCCTCCGTACCCCTTCGCTTACGAAGTAGATACACACGGGCGGGCGGGACCATCGCGGCCAGCGCTTTGGGAGCTTGCCTCAAGCAGCACGGCTTCCGGGCCGGAGCGCTGCGCGACCGGGGCGACCTCTACGGAGCCCTAGAGTTCTACGAGGGCTGCCTCACCGCCGGAGTCAAACCGATAATCGGCGCCGATCTCACGTGTCCCGTTTCGGGAGCCGAGATAGGCCTCGTTGCGCTCAACCGGGAGGGCTATGCGGGCCTGTGCGCTGCCATCTCGAGCCTGACTGCGGAGCGCGAGGTGTCCGCACTAGAGGCTATCGAACGCGCGCCCGAAGGGCTGGCCATAATCTCCGCCGAAGGGGAGACCGCCTTGGCAGCAGCCGACCGCTTCGGCCGGGAGCGGGTCTGGCTGGAGCTCGTTCCCAATCGGGAAGGTGCCCGAGCGATCCGCTCCAAGGCCGATTTCGCTCGCGCCAAGGGGCTCAAGATCCTCGGCTCCTGGGAGGTCCTTTGCCTCCAGGAGTGCGACCAGGCGACCTCGCTGGTACTCAGAGCCATAGACGAGGGCCGGACGATCGACGAGGTCGCGATGCCGGCCCGGGAAGCTTCGCTCGAGAGATGCTCGGCGCTCGAAGGCGCGCTGGCGGCCTACCCCGAGGCGCTCGCCGAATCCGCAAGGCTGGCGGAGATGGTGGAGCTCAGCCTGGACCTTGGCCGACCGCACTTCCCGCGGCTCGAGAGCTCGCATGGAGAATCCGTGAGCCGGCTCCGGCGTCTCGCCTGGGATGCGCTGGCGCGGAAGTACGGCGCCCACGGGGAGGCCGCGCGCGCCAGGCTGGCCCAAGAACTTGACACTATCGAAAAACTCGGGCTGGCCGACTACTTCCTGGTTGTGGCCGATATCGTCGCCTTCGCCGCGGCCAGAGGCATACCGGTTGCCGGCAGGGGGTCGGGTGTGGGCTCAATCGTGGCCTACCTCGTTGGGATCACGCAGGTCGATCCAGTCGCCGAGCAGTTGATCTTCGAGCGTTTCCTGAACGAGCTCCGGCCAGACTACCCCGACATTGACCTAGACATATCGTGGAAGCGCAGGGATGAGGTGATTGACTACGTTTACCGGCGGTTCGGCCGCGCCAACGTTGCCATGATCTCCACACGGGCGTGCTTCGAAACACGGCTTGCTGCCCGAGAGGTCGCCAAGGCCTTCGGCCTGAGTCCTTACGAGGCCCAGGCACTGGCCGACCGTCTGCCCTACCACGGTTCTCCTACCGCCGGCGCCATCGCCGCCGCGCTCGGTACTGTCAAGCCCGGGCTGGACGGCGAGCACCGCGAGAGCATAGCACGCCTCTCGGCAACGATCGTCGGCTTTCCGAATCACTCCAGTGTTCACTGCGGCGGCATCGTGGTCTCGGACCGCCCGATCACCTATTACACGCCACTGGAGACTGCCCCGAAAGGGATCCGCGTAACCCAATTCGACATGCACTCAATCGAGAGGATCGGCTTGATCAAGATCGATCTCTTGGGGAACCGCGTGCTCTCGCTCCTGGAAGAGGCGACCCGGGACATCCAGGCAGCCTGCGGCCGGCCGCCTGACATCCAGGGCGACGATGCGCGCACAGCCTCGGTGCTTGAGCGGGGACAAACCATGAGCTGCTTCCAGCTGGAATCGCCCGCCATGCGAAACTTGCTGTGCATGATCCGGGCCCGGACCCGGGCTGACGCGACCCTTGCGCTCGCCCTGGTTAGACCTGGCCCGTCGGCTGGCGGGATGAAACAAGAGTTCGTCAGGCGGCGTGCTCGAGCCCGGCGCGACGGCGCGGCCACAGATGTCGCCGATGGCCATGTCGCCCAGCGCACGGACGGCGGCTTGCCGGTATTCGAAGAGGACGTGCTGCGGCTGATCGCCAAGCACACGGGCGTAGGTTTCGCCGAGGCCGACATTTTCAGGCGCTGCCTCAAAGAGGGTGGAGGCGACGATCCGGCGCTCCAGGACAAGTTCCTCTTCCTGGCCGAGACCTGGGGAACTGACCGGGCAACGGCACTGGAAGCGTGGAGCCACATCCGGCGCTTCGCGCGGTACACCTTTTCGAAGGCCCACGCTTCACCCTTCGGCACACTGGCCTATGCTGCAGCCTACCTTAAGACCCATTTCCCGCTTCAGTTCTATGCTGCGGCCCTGCGGAATCACTCCGGCATGTACCCGCTCTGGGCGCACGTCAATGAGGCTCGCCGGGTGGGAATCGTGGTTCTTCCACCTTCGATCAACCGCTCGGAGCGCGACTTCGCAGTCGAAGGAACCAGCGTGAGAACCGGGCTCAGCTCGGTCAAACACCTGGCCGGCCACACTATAGATGCCATCCTCGCGGAAAGACAGCGGGAGCCCTTCAGGTCGCTCGGGGATTTCCTGTGCCGAGTCGCAAGCGATAGGGAGGAGACGTTGGCGCTGGTCTCTTCCGGGGCTTTCGATGAGATCGAACCGGCGAGGTGCGAGGCCATGGCGGAGTACCTCGCAACGCGAGGGAAGCTGGCCCCCACGGGCGCCCTGGCCTTCAGCTTTGCTGACACGCCCCGCCCCTTTCCGACTCGAGCGTTCACAGCTCTCCAGCTGCGGCGTATGGAGTATGCAACCCTGGCCTTCTCGCCGCTCGTGCATCCCCTGGAGTTCTTCTACCACGCCCCGCAGCCGCTTCGGGGCCCAGCCGGATCCAAGGGTGGCCGTCAGCCGCGCCTGGTGGTCCGAGGCCTCTTGGCGGCTCTCAGGCACTACCACGATCGAGGCCCCGGTTTGTGGTTTCTGTCCCTCGACGACCCCGACGGTATCCACGAGATAATAGTCGGGGATGGGGTCACCCGTGATCGCTTCGAGATCGGGGCGGCCTATGCGGCCGAGGGTGCCATCCAGCACCGATTCGGTGCGGCCACCCTCAAGGCCGCAGCGATCCACCGGCTCGGTGAGAGACCCGACTGAGCGCTCCTCGCCGTTAGATTCTGCTTGACGTGATAGTCGCAGCCTGTTACGCTTCCGTAAGTTAGCGATTCTGGATGCGGGCATAGCTCAGTTGGTAGAGCATCAGCTTCCCAAGCTGAGGGTCGCGGGTTCAAATCCCGTTGCCCGCTCCATTCTTAATGGAGGTGTACCGTGGCTCCCCTGGCTTGCCGCTCGGAGCGTGCCGGCCGCATTGTTGCCGCCCGCCGCCTGAAGAGCGAGCCACCCAGAGGAGCGTCGCTCGAGGGTGTCTCCATTGCCGCTGTGCGACCCCGGACACCCGCCCACCAGGCTGGCCTCGTCGCGGAAGATCGGGTGCTCAGGATCGACGGCGCGCCCACCCGGGATTTCCTGGATTTCTACCTGGGTTCCTTTGCGGGCACGCACCGGCTTCAGGTGATGCGGCAGGGGCGTCGCCTGAGGGTAGTGGTGGTCCGCGAGCCAGGCGAAGACCTGGGCGTTGACGTGAGCATGGGGCGTTTGAGACCCTGCGGCAACCGGTGCATCTTCTGTTTTGTCGATCAGCTGCCGCAAGGCTTGAGACGGGAGCTCTACTTCAAGGATGAGGATTACCGGCTGTCCTTCTTGCACGGCAACTACCTCACCCTGACCAATCTGGCGGATGCCGATCGGCGGAGGATCGAGGCGGAGCACCTGTCCCCGCTCTATGTATCCGTCCACGCGACCGATCCCGGCGTGCGCGCGCGCCTCTTGGGCCGCAGATCATGCGAGCCCGTTCTTGACGTCCTGAGACGCCTGGGCGGAAGAGGAATACGCTTTCATACTCAGGTGGTGGTCGTGCCAGGCTACAACGATGGCGAAGTCCTTGGCCGGACCCTCAACGACCTGGTCACCCTCGGGCCGTCGGTGCTTTCGGTGAGCGTGGTGCCGGTCGGCCTCACTGCTCATCGCCGCGGTCTAGCGGAGCTCCGCCCGGTGCGGCGAGCGGCTGCCGCCCTGATAGTTGACGCTGTCGCGCGACTCAATCAGAGGCTTCGCTCAACCACGGGGCGGGGAGTGGTCTACGCTTCGGACGAAATGCTCATCCTCGCTGGGCGGCCGATTCCCGGAGCGGACTATTACGATGACTATCCCCAGATCGAGAATGGGGTGGGCCTTGTGCGACAGCTGCTGGACCAGCTCCCGGCTCTGAGGGTCTCATCCTCGCTCCGGGCAAAGCGAATCTTGCTTGTGACCGGCCTGCTGGCGCGGCCTTTCATCGAGGAGCTTGCTGTGAAACTCAGGGAAAGCGGCGTCAGGGCCAAGGTCAAGACTGTGGCCAACAGCCTGTTGGGCCGGAGCGTCACCGTGAGCGGCCTTTTGCCGGGCAAAGCCATCATCGCGACGCTCAAAGCCGCGAGAGGCTGGGATGCCGCTCTACTGCCGCCCGACGTTGTGAACAGCGATGGGGTTACTCTGGATGACGTGTCGGCCTCTGACATGGCGCGAATTACGGCAAGGCCCGTGGTCATAGGCCGCTACGATCTCAGGCGCACCATCAAAGCTCTTCAAGCAGCGCTCGCGAGGGAGTGACATGACCGTGGAGAAGTACCGCGATCTGCCGGTGGTTGCGATCATAGGCCGTCCCAATGTGGGCAAGTCAACCCTGTTCAACCGCATCGTTCGCGGCAGGCTGGCGATCGTGGACGATGAACCGGGCGTAACCCGTGACAGGAACTACAAGGAGGCCGAGTGGGGAGGCAAGCGCTTCTTCGTGGTGGACACCGGCGGTCTGGTGCCGAGCTCCCAGAACAAGATCGAATCTTTGGTCGCAAAGCAGGTGGGGGCGGCCCTGGCAGAGGCTAGCCTGGTGGTCGCCGTGGTTGACGGCACGACGGGAGTTACGCCGCTGGACCAGGAGATTGCCAGCCTGGTCAGAAAGCGGGCAGCCAAGTTCCTGCTGGTCGTCAACAAGATTGACACTAAGAGAGCTAGCGCCCATGCCTCCGAGTTCTATGAGCTGGGCCTCGGCGATTTCATGTGCGTCTCAGCCGAGCATGGCACCGATGTGGGCGAGCTGCTCGATGCAATTGTCGAGGGGATTCCCGCGGTGGAGACCTCCGAGAGCGATGTGGCGGCGATTGCAGTGGTGGGCAAGCCCAACGTGGGCAAGTCCTCGCTGGTCAATCGGCTGACGGGAACCGAAGCCGTGATCGTTCACGACCAGCCCGGAACTACCAGAGACTCCATAGACACATTCATCACTACCAGCCGCGGGCGGGTGCGGCTGGTGGACACGGCTGGCCTCAGGCGGAAGTCTAAAACCGACACTGACCTGGAGAAGCATGCCAACTTGAGATCGATCGGTGCGATCGAGAGATCGGATGTTGTGATCCTGATGCTCGATCCTGAGACCAAGATAGCCAAGCAGGATCTGGTCATTGGTTCCTATGTCGAGCGGACAGGCAAGGGCATGGTGCTAGCCTGGAACAAGTGGGACTTGAAGCAGCCTCGCGAGAAACCCGCGTACCTGAGCCACACGCGGGCCCGTTTCAGGAGCGCGCCCTACCTTCCAGTGGTTTTCATATCGTGCGTCTCAGGCGATGGGATACGGGCGCTCCTCGACCTGTGCCTTGCGGTCAACGCCGAGCGCGACGCCAGGATCCCAACTGGCGTGCTCAACCGGGCGATCCTCACGGCATTCGAGAAGAAGCCCGTGGCCGGCAGGGGTAAGGGCTTCCCCAAGGTTTACTATGCGGCCCAGAGCGGAGTCCGGCCGCCAGCCTTCACGCTGTTCGTCAACGATCCAGAGCTTTTCACCGATGGCTATAAGCGGCACGTTGAAAAGGTGATTAGGGACGTTCACCCGTTTGACGGGAACCCCCTGCGAATAAGGGTGAGAAAGAGCAAGTAGCATGATAAGGCTAGTGCTTGTGGCAGTTGTGGCTTATCTGGTCGGTTCGATACCGTTCGGCTTTCTTGTCGGCCGTGTCCGAGGCGTCGATCTTCGCACGGTCGGCAGCGGCAACATAGGTTCGACCAATATCTACCGGGCTCTCGGCCTCAGGGTGGCACTCATGGTCTTCGCCTTGGATGCCGGCAAGGGCTTGGTCGGGGCACGCCTGGTTCCTTTGCTGGGGGCCGGAGCTCTAAGTCCGGTCTATGTTCGGTTTGTCGGAGCGCTGGCCGTAATCCTGGGGAGCGTGGCGAGCGTCTTCATGCGCTTCAGGGGAGGGAAGGGAGTGGCGACTGGTGCCGGGGCTTTCCTCGGGGTCGAGCCTCTGGCCACGGTGATCGCCATCGCCCTGTGGGCAGCCCTGGTGGCGATCTCGAAGATAGTCTCGGTAGGCTCTCTTGCGGCAGCAGCGGCCCTGCCGTTCCTGGTCGCGGGCCTGAGTGCTGCGGGAGCTTCTCACAACCCCGTGTTCTATCTGGCTCTGGTAGTTGCAGCACTGGTGTTCGTGAGCCATCGTTCAAACATCGCCCGGCTGCTTAGAGGCGAGGAGAAGCGAGTCGGTCGGCAACGAGATGCCGAGGAGCAGAAGTAATGGAAGGCCAGGCCAGATATTCAATAGCCGTCCTGGGTGGTGGCAGCTGGGGTACCGCTCTTGCGGTGCTCTTGGCTGGCAAGGGCCACCAGGTCGCAATGTGGGAGCTCTTCCCCGAGCGGGCTCAGGCCCTCGACCGCGACCGCGAGAACCGAGCCATGCTGCCAGGCATAAGGATACCCCGGGAGGTTGTGATCACCTCCGACATGGGGAAGACCTTGGCCGGAAGCGACCATACGCTGCTTGTGGTGCCGTCCCACGGAATGAGGGAGACCGCTAAGCAGGCTGCTTCGCACCATAAGGATGGGCGGCTGGTCACAATCGCCACCAAGGGTCTGGAGGAGGGCACCCTCAAGCGGATGTCACAAGTCGCCCAGGAGGGGCTCGGTGTGGAGCCGGGGCGGATAGGAGTCCTGGTGGGACCGAGTCACGCCGAAGAGGTCAGCCGGAACCTACCGACCACGGTGGTGGCCTCCTCGACGAATCAGTCAACCGCTGAGACGATTCAAGAGATCTTCATGACGCCGACCTTCCGGGTCTATACCAACAACGATGTCGTGGGAGTTGAAATCGGAGTGGCCCTGAAGAACGTGGTGGCGATTGCCGCTGGAATCTGCGACGGGCTGGGTTTCGGGGACAACACCAAGGGAGCTCTGCTTACCCGCGGGCTGGCTGAGATCACCAGGCTGGGGGTCAAGATGGGGGCAAGGCAGGAGACCTTCTCAGGGCTCGCCGGGATAGGTGACTTGATTACAACTTGCATATCACGCCACAGCCGCAACCGGCACGTTGGCGAAGAGCTGGCAAAGGGAAAGACGCTGGACCAGGTGCTTGCGGGGATGGTGATGGTCGCTGAAGGCGTGAAGACCACTCGTAGTGCTGTCAAGCTGGCCGCCGAGTACGGCGTCGAAATGCCCATCGCTTCCGAGGTCCACGCAATTCTGTTCGAAGCCAAGCCTCCCAAGCAAGCAATCAAAGACCTGATGATCAGAACGCGAAAGCCGGAAGTATGGTGGTAGAGCGAGGAGACAAACCATGAGAAAGAAGACGCCGACCAGGCTCTACTATTCGATCACCGAGGTCGCGGGGATGACCGGCGTTCCGCCTCACGTGCTTCGGTACTGGGAAACCGAGTTCAAGGCCTTGAGACCCAAGAAGAACCGCGCCGGCAACCGGATCTATCGCTCAGGCGACATAAAGCTGATCCTCTTGATCAAGAAGTTGCTCTATGAGGATGGCTTCACCATTGCCGGAGCGAAGCGCAAATTGCCGCACGCCAAGAGCGATCCGGACGTCCAGAAGCACGGCCGGAAAACCAAGCGTGACGAGCTCGTCGATTCTCTCAAGCGCGACCTCATGGAGATGAGAGACCTGCTCGGGGGCGCCTAGTTTGGACTTGAAGCCGCTAGCGAGTTGTTGTAGTCTCTAACTGGTAACGGAAGGTCGGGGCGTGGCGCAGCCTGGTAGCGCACTGGCATGGGGGGCCAGTGGTCGCTGGTTCAAATCCAGTCGCCCCGACCATCGTTTTTCCCGCTTTGGCCCAGCCTTCACAACTCCAGACCCGCCGCGGCATTAGCAATTGACGCGCCTCGGGCCCTTGACCTAAAATCGGTGGCGGCCGAGGCGGCTCACCCGATCTGGCAGCCGACCAAGGGAACCCTAATGAAATCAACGCTTGTGATGATTGCCCTGGTTGCGTGTCTGACAGGCGAACTGCCCCACGGTCGTGCCTGCGGGAGCCTGGTTGCGCGGAAGGAGAGGCAGGCGGGCTGCGATACGGTCTTGGTCGCGCGCTACGTGAAGGCAACCACTGACAGTGGCTACGATCTGGTGGAGGTGGATGCCTCCGGGGATAGTCTCTCGCTTTACCTGCAATGGATAGTCGGCGCCAACCCCCACCTTCGATTATGGGGGCCCACGGTTGGGAGGAGTCGCGTGGGAGAGAGGCGGCTCTTCAGGCTGCACAGGTTTGAGATCCTGGATCCCCAGGAGATCTTCGAAAGCGCTACCGACATCACTACCCAGGGCGCGAACAGCGGGATAAGCGACTTGAACTTGGGCGAGGCGCAGCGGTCGGCGGATGGTATCTCCTGGCGGCAGACGTGGCGCTATACCAAGCACACGGGACTCCAGGACACCCTCGGCGTCGTGCGGACGGTCCGGATGCGCTGCGGAGATCCATACTATGTGGTTCGTTACGATCTCACCTGGCTGGGATCCCGAGCCGGCTCGGTCAGGTTTTTCTGGTCCAACCACCCCCGGTTGGGGCTTGAAGGCAGCAGACACGATGTGGGGTTTGCCCCGGGCGTCGGCTTGGTGCTCAGACAGCAAGTGCTCTCCGCCAGCCGGCTGGGTTACTTTGCTGCCATGATTGACCTGGGCAATCCCTTGGCAGTTGGCGTTGACACCTTGAGTGGAGGACACTCGTCTTACTTGTCTCCAGGCCTCAAGGTCAACTCGGGAAGCGGCAAACCAGAGTTCCTCGCTGGATTCGTTTGCTTCAATCCGCGCCAAAGCATAGTGCCGGAGGAATTCGCTTGGATCGACTCGACCGGTGAGGGGGTCTCGTCCCTGGACTACGACAGCCCCCACATGGTCCTCGACACCACCCGCGTGCTGGCCAGCGGCTTCCGGATTCTGCTCGCCAGGACGGCCGCCATCGAATTCACGCGGGGCGAGACCAAGACGCTGGAGTATGCCGTGGGCCGTGCCCGGCTGGAGGAGGACCGCCTTCCCCCCGTGTTCCCCGAAGTCACATGGTTGGACGGCACTCGATCAAGGTGCCCGAAGTCGCCAAGGAGAAGCCAATGAGAAGCTTGAGTCGGGCTATCTGGATCATAGCGGCAACCGCCGCGCTCGTTGTTGGGTGCTCCAAGCCCAGCCCGCGAATAACCCTGATGATCGGCGGTGCCCCCGCTGAACTCGATTACTGGGAGAAGATCATCCGGGAGTTCAGCCAGACCTCGGGAGTGGCCGTCAACCTGATGAGGCAGCCTACCGACACCGACCAGCGCAGGCAGAGCCTCATAATCCCGCTCAAGGCGGGGGAGAAGGACCCAGATGTCTTTCTGATGGACATCATCTGGATCGGTCAATTCGCCGCATCCCTTTGGCTGGAGCCTTTGGATA